>CAYQAS010000060.1:0-26246 GCA_964415525.1 uncultured Solibacteraceae bacterium | reverse complement strand
TGTCGGCTGGACCGGTCGACGATCTGACCGACGCCGTGGCGGCGCTGATCATCGACGACCCGGACGAGAACGCGACGTGGATCGCCGCATGGAAGGCGCGCCCGAAGGAGTTCATCCGCGAGCCGTTCGCCTGCCTCCACGGGCGCGAGGACATCACCGCCCGGTTGGCGGAGATCAGCTGCCCCGCCCTCGTCGTCCACGGCACTGGAGCCGCGCTTGTGGGGGAGGGTGCCGTCATCGATGATCGTCACGCCCTCTGCGGCGACCTTTTCGCCCAACTTCCCCGCGAAGGCGCTCATGCCCGCCAGGGCAAGGTCGGCCTCTAGGCCATGGCCGCAGGCCTCGTGGATCATGGTGCCGCCGGCGCTGGAGCTGAGGATCACGGGGAAGGTGCCACTGGGGGCGGGCTTGGCGTCCAGGGCCTGAATGGCAAGCCGCACCGCCTCGTGGGCGGTGCGCATCACGGCCTCATCGGAGAACAGCTCGAAGCCGCGGGTCTCCCCGAGGGCCTGATAGCCGGTCTGGAGGTTGTCGCCATCGCCCGCGGTGACGTTCAGGCGCAGGACGCCCTGGGTGCGCTGGTCCGCGATGAGGGCGGTCTGCCAGGTGCCGCCTTCGAGCATGGCGCTGGCGATCCACACGCCCTGGGTGCTGTCGCCGTAGCCCACGGCCACCTGTCGCAGGGCGCCAGCGCGAAGGGTCTCCGCTTCGTTTCGGGCGAGGGTTTCTGCGCGCCTCGCCAGGCCGACCTTCTCCTCCACGGGCACGGTGGAGGGGTCGATGGCCACGGGGCTGGGGGTCGGGTGCTGGCTCTCCTGCAGTTTGGGCAGGGTCACGGCATGGCCGCTACCAGGCGCTGCCAGGGTGCGGGCGGCGTCGAGCAGCTCCTCGAAGCTGGGGGCGATCAAGTCCGCAAACCGGGTGGACTCGCCATCCAGTAAGCGCAGGCTGGCGCCGAAGGTCTCCGCCGCAAGCACGTCCTCCATGCGGCCGTCGTCCATGCCTAGGGCCACGGCTCGGCGGTGTTCGAGAAAGAGTTCGGCACCCTCGCCGCCCCGGGAAAGGAGCGTCTCGAGCAGGGTGTGAAGCTGGTCATTCGCGAAAGGGCAGGGCATGGGAGCACTCCAGGTCCGGCGGCGCCGGGTCGACCAGTCTGCCATGCACTGCCGCTCGGCCGCCGCCACCTGGGATGCCAGATCCCGCCCATCCGCCACGATCTCGACATCGGCGTGGAGCCGTTTCTCGGCGTCCCTGCTCTGGGCGGCAAGGCGCGCGCGTGCGGCGGGTTCATCGAGTCCGTCTCGGGTCTGGATTCGCTGAACGCGCAACTCCTCCGGCGCCGTCACCACCCATAGCGCATCGAATGCGGGGGCATTTCCGCGTTCGATCCAGAGGCTGGCGTCGAGCACGGCGCCCTGGGTGCTTTCTGGCAGAGCCAACAGCCGATCTGACAGGTATGCCTCGATGCGAGGGTGGAGCAAGTTTTCCAGCTTCCGGCGAGCGCGGTGGTCTGAAAATATGATGAATCCCAATGCTTTGCGATCTAGACTTCCATCGCTTGAAAGGATGTCCGGACCGAAGCTGCCGACGAGGGCAGCCAACCCTTCGGTACCCGCTGCCACCACCTCCCGGGCCGCCTGGTCCGCGTCCATGACCGCCCAACCCCGTTCCGCCAGGAGGCGCCCCACGGTGCTCTTGCCCGAGGCGATGCCTCCCGTGAGGCCGACGATGGGGAAGGGGCGATCCGGCAGGTGCATGGGGAAAGTGTAAGGGTGATTCCGGGGCGACTTGGAAGGAGTCACTGCCGCCGCTTGTTCCCACCGGCCCGGCGCCTTGATGCGGGATGAAGGATCGCGGGGTGTGGAGGTGCCTCGGCCTCGCTCCGATACACTGCTCTCATGGCTTTATGGACGACCCTCGCGTGCGCTTCCGCTCCCCGCCCGGGAGCGGGCCGATGAATCCCCAGCCCTGGCGGATGCGCCGGCTGATCCCTGCGGGCCCGTCTCCCTGGCGGCGCCTCTCGGAGGCCTGGGGGTTGAGCGATGCTGCAGCGCGGCTCTGCTGGTTGCGGGGGCTTGATCAGCCGGAGGATCTGGCTTGGCGGCTGGATTCCGCCTGGGACCGCACCTTCGATCCGCATCTCCTGTCAGGCATGGGGGAGGCCTGTGCCCGGGTGAAGCGGGCCATCGAGGCTCAGGAGAAGGTCATCATCTACGGCGACTACGACGTGGATGGTGTGACGGCGACCTCCCTGCTCACGCGGGTATTGGAACGCATGGGCGCACAGGTGGCTTTCTTCATTCCCGACCGTTTCAACGACGGCTATGGCCTGCACCTGGACTGCATCCAGGAACTGGCGGTGAATGGCGCAAACCTGGTCATCTCCGTGGACTGCGGCGTGCGCAGTGTGGAGGAGGTCCGGGCCGGGCGTGAACTCGGGCTCGACTGGATCATCACGGATCACCATTCCCTCGGCCCCGAATTGCCGGAGGCGGTGGCCGTGCTCCATCCCCAGCTGGGGGACTATCCCAACCGCCATCTGGCGGGCGTCGGCGTGGCCTTCAAGCTGGCCCAGGCGCTGATGGATGCGGTACCCACGCCGAAGGGGTCGGATGTGCCTTTTCTGGATGGCCTGCTGAAGCTCGTGGCCCTGGGGACGGTGGCGGACATGGTGCCCCTCGTGGGGGAAAACGCCCTCCTGGTGCGCCGCGGCCTCCAGGCGCTGGGCGGCTCCCACGGGGCAGGGCTCACGGCGCTGCTGCAGGAGGCGAAGATTCAGGGCGTCCCACGGGCGCAGGAATTGGCTTTCGGCCCCGCCCCGAGGATCAACGCCGCGGGACGCATGGGCGCGGCGGGCGAGGCGGTACGCCTACTGCTGGCGCGGGAGGCGGGGGAAGCGAAGGTTCTCGCCGAGGCGATCAGCCTGCAGAATGAGGCCCGGCGCGAGGTGCAGCGGCAGGTCCTGTCGTTGCTTCCGGAGCCGGACGGCCTGGCCTTCGATCTCGTCGTCCATCCCGATGCCCACAAGGGCGTGGTGGGCATCGTGGCGGCTCAGCGCATGCGCCGCACGGGCCTGCCCACAGGAGTCGGCATGGTCATCGATGGCATCGCCCATTGCTCCTTGCGGGCGCCGGAGGGCTACGACTGCAACGCGCTCCTGGAGGCCGCGCGGCCCTTCCTGCGCAGCGGGGGCGGGCATCGGGCCGCGGCGGGCATGACTTTCCCGCTCAAGCATCTGTCCTTCGTCCGCAAGGCGCTGGTGGAGGCGGCTCTGCTCCAGGCCGATGGGCGCGAGGCGTCCGCGGTGCTGGTGGACGTCCTCGACGTGAAGGACCTTCCCGGCCTGGAGGAGCTGCTCCGCCTCGAACCCTTTGGCCAGGGCTTTCCCGAACCGGTCGTGCTGCTGGAGGGTCGGGTCCATGCGCCGGTCCAGTCCTTCGGGCAGGGGCACGCCCGGATCAAGCTCGCGCCCCACGCCGGGGACGTGGTGTGGTTCTTCGCCGATCCTGACCAGATGCCGAGCCGCGGAGATGCGCTGGCGTGCGCCGTGTGTCCCAACGACCACCCGCGCTTCGGTCGGAGCTGGCGCCTGGAGGCCTTCGTGGCGGGAGGCGCGTCTTGAACTTCCAGCTTCTGAACCCGCGGAACCGCATTTGGCCTTGGTTGGGCTGGGGCGTGCTGGGGGGCACCGTCCTTGGGACTGCCGGCTTCTTCATCCACCGCCCCAAGGCGATTCGCGCCGGTACCGGCGGTGAGGCCTTCGAGGGGCGTGGCATGGGCCGCTTCGGACGGGTGGTGGAACAGCTGGATCGCAGCACCTTCACGCTGGAATACGACACCATCCGGGGAGACGACCGCGAGCTGCAGGCGGAAGGCATCCGGGGCCTGGTGGCGGAAGAGCAGGTGCATTGGAAGCTTGTTTGTCCCCAAGCGACCCGAACCGGCAGCACGTGGTTGCTGTACGGGCCCCTGACTGTGGAAGCACGGGAGGCTCGCAGCCAGCGGTTGGTAGGGAAGGGCCGCATGGAGCGCAGCGGCCCGGTGCTGCAGTGGGAAAAGGGCGTCTGGCAGGGCCTGGGAGACATGGTCTGGGAGGACCTGGAAGGCCAAGGTCGCGGTCGATGGGATCTGCCTGCAGGCTGGAGGCGTGGCCTCGACGGGCGCTTCAACGTGGATCGGGGGCCCGTGCGTTGGGAGGCCCTGCCTGGGAATGCGCTGAAGGGCATGACCGCCCAGAAGATGTCTGTCTTGTTGGGTCTGGATGATGCGCTGCTGGAAGGGGTCCAGAGCCGCTTGGAAGGGGGCGAGGTGGACACCGCCCGGGCGATCATGGACGCCAAGGACATGCGCTGGGAGGCCCCGATCCGTTTCCGGCGTGACGATGGCTGGCGAGGTGAGGCGGCGTCTGGATGGGCGCCACGGCCTCTGCCCGGAGAAACCCTGCGCCGCATGGAATTCAAGGACGTCACGGCCCATCGAGACGTGCCTTTGGGTGAAGAACGGCTGCGGGCCGGTGGCACGCGCTGGACCCCCGAAGGACTCCGGGTGGAAGGGGATGTGCGGTGGACCATGCCCGCCGAGGGCGGCGGCAAGGAGTCGCAGATGTTGGAACTCCGCACCCCGCGCCTCCTGCTCCGCAGTGCGCCGGGCCAGGAAGACCTGCCAGAATCCCTGCCTATCGGGGACGCTTGGGCGGAAGGCACCGCCGTCCTGATCTGGGGCGCGCGCTCGCTGTCCTCGCCGCGTCTGGAGGCGCGCAAGGTCGATCGTTCATGGGTGGTGAATGCGCCTTCCTATGGCAAGGCCGAACAGGGCACCTTCAGCGCCGGCAGGGGCCACGGTAAGCCCGGGCGCTGGGAGTTCGAGGGGCCGGTGACTGCCCAGCTGGTGCGCGGTGGCGGCAGTGTGCGGGGTGGCAAACTGGTTTGGGAGAACGAGGTTTGGACCTTCTCCGGTCGGCCCGTGACCTATACCTCTGCGCGGGAGCGTCTCTCCGGGCCGCGCATGGTTCGGAAGGGCGATCAGGTGCTCTTCCCGGATGGCCTCTCCGGGGCGCTGATGAGCCCCGAAGGTGACCTCACGGTTCGGGCCGACCAGGGCGAGCGGCGCACGAATGCCATGGAACTCTTGGGCCGCGTGGGGTGTGTCGCCACGGGCTGGAGGCTCGACGCGGATCGCGTGCAGGTGAGCCTGGGCGCCGGGCAGGCCGTCGAGCGGGTGGAGGCCACGGGGCATGTGGCGCTGACGGGCAACATGGGAGAGGGCCAAGGGCACCGCCTCGTGCTGGACCTGCAGGCGCGCAAGGTATGGTGGGAAGGGCGGGTGCGTGGCACCTCGGAGGTCCGGCAGTGAACGATACGAAACCTGGGCGGCTGGAGGCGCAACAGCTCTACAAGCGCTACGGCGACCGGGCGGTGGTCCGGGTCGTCTCTCTTGACATCACGCCCGGTGAAGTGGTCGGCCTGCTCGGTCCCAATGGCGCGGGCAAGACCACCACGTTCTACATGGTGGTGGGCGTGGAGGCGCCGGATCAGGGCGCCATCACGTGGATGGGCGAGGACATCACCCGCGCCCCCATGCACCGCCGCGCGCGCCTAGGCATCGGCTACCTGCCCCAGGAATCCAGTGTCTTCCGCGGACTCACGGTGTGGGAAAACCTGATGGCCATCGCCGAGCTTCAGCCCATTTCCCGGGCCGACCAGAAGGCTCGCTGCGAACGGCTGCTGGAGGAATTCCACCTGCACAAGGTGCGGGACACCCTCGGCATGAGCCTCTCCGGCGGCGAACGCCGGCGTTGCGAGATGGCGCGAGCCCTCGTTTCGGACCCGCGCATCATGCTGCTGGACGAGCCCTTTGCGGGAGTGGATCCCAGGTCCGTGATGGAAATCCAGGGTCTCATCGCCGATCTGAAGCAGCGGGGCATCGGCGTGCTCATCACGGACCACAATGTCCGCGAAACCCTCCAGATCGCCGACCGGGCGTACATCCTTGCGGATGGCATGATCCTGAAACACGGTGTTCCTTCTGAAATTGCAGCAGATCCCGATATCCGTAGGGTCTACCTCGGCGATCGCTTCCGGCTAGACTGATCGGCACCATGGCAATGCTCGGGCAAAACCTCTCCCACCGGCTGGTTCAGAGCCAAACACTGGCACTCACGCCGGCGATGCAGCTGAAGCTGAAGCTCTGGCAGATGAACCTGCTGGAACTCGGCCAGACCGTGGAACGGGAACTGATGGACAACCCCCTGCTGGAGCTGGTGGAGGACGGCGAAGAGGTCCCCACGCTCGAGGCCATCGAGGAGGGGCATGACTCGGAAGTGACCGAGGGCGCCTTGGAAGGTTCGGACGTTCCTGAAGGGTCGGATACCGTGGACCTCGGGCCCCTGCTGGACGGGAATGAAATGGATCCCGAGGCGGATCTGGAGAAATTCCGCGAAGAGGGCGTCTCCCAGGTGACTGAGACGGACATGGGCGCGGAGAACGCCTGGGACGGCGAGATCCTGCGCACCAGCAACCTGCCGGACGATGAACGGATGAGCTGGGAGGACCGACTGAGCTCCACGGAGACGCTCCAGGAACACCTGCTGAGTCAGCTCTACGAGGTGATCGATCCCGAAGATCCCCGCGCGTCGATGTTTGAAAAGCTGATCGATCACATCGATCCAAAGGGCTTCCTTCGCCTCGATCCGGATTCCGGTCTGGAGACCAGCCTGAAGGCCCTTGCGGCCGAACTCGGCACCACGGAGGAAGAACTCCGAGGCCTGCTGGAGGTCATCCAGGAGTTCGATCCCAGCGGCGTCGGCTGCTTCACGGTGCAGGAGAGTCTGCTGCTGCAACTGCGGCATGCCGGAGCGGAGCCGGATGACCTAGCCGTCACCATCATCCGGGAACACTGCGACCTGCTGGGGCAGCGGGACAGTCAGAAGCTGCGCAAGGTATTGGGCTGCACGGAAGAGGAACTCACGGAGGCCATGTCGGTGCTCCGGCACCTGCATCCCGCGCCTGGTCGGGCCTTCGATCCGGAACCGGAGCGCGTCATCAAGCCCGATGTCGTGGTGCTTGCCGCGGAGGATGGCGGCTGGAAGATATACCTGAACGACGAAGGGATTCCGCGTCTTCGGGTGTCCGGGGACTACCGATCCTTCCTCTCTCGTTCTGAGGAGAAATCGGACAAGGATTTCATCCGGGATCGCTACCGCAGCGCCCGTGACTTCATCCGCGGCGTTGAGGACCGCAACCGCACCGTGCTGCGGGTGGCGGCTTCCATCGTGGACCTCCAGAAGGACTTCCTGGAGCGTGGCATCGACGGGCTCCGGCCCATGGTGCTGCGGGATGTGGCAGAGGCGACAGGCTTCCATGAGTCCACGATCTCTCGCGTCGTGAAGGCCAAGACGATCCATACCCCCCAGGGGCTCTTCGACCTGAACTACTTCTTCAGCGCCAGCCTCGGTTCCTCCAGCGGCGATGATGTCAGCGCCACGGTGGTCAAGCACAAGATCAAGGCGCTGATCCAGGCGGAAGATCCCGCCAAGCCCCTCTCCGATGAGACCCTGGCGCGGCTCCTTGAGCGGGATGGCATCAAGGTCGCGCGAAGAACCGTAAATAAATATCGCGAAGAACTGAAAATTCCTCCAGCTTCGGCCCGCAGACGCCGATAGTGGGGGGGAACGGATCGTTCACTCCTTGCACCTACTCCGGCATGACGTCATCCCTAAGGCCCTCGATGCCCGCGACCGACACCCCGCGAGACGCTCGATGCCGAACCCTGCCAGGGCGATCCCATCAATCGCTTCCCCGGGCCATCTGGCCCCTTTCCTAAGGAGTCCGCGATGAAGGTCATCTTCACCGGCCGCCACGTCGAAGTCTCGGATGCTCTCCGAACCTTCGCTCAAGAGCGTCTCCAGAAAATGGCGACGTACCTCGAAGACATCATCGACGTTCACGTCATCCTGAGCGTCGAGAAACACCGCCATCTGGCGGAAATCACCCTCAAGACGCGCCGCGATGAACTGGTCGCCAGCGCGGAGACGGATGATATGTATCTGAGCCTCACCCAGACCCTGGAGAAGCTCGAGACCCAGGCCCATCGCACCGCCGGTCGCCGCCTGGACAGCGTGCGCACCGGAGCGGTCAAGGACGCCATTGCCACCGAGGCTGAAGTCGAAGTCGACTAGTTCTGCATGATCCTGCCGAGGGCCCGGGCGACCGGGCCCTCGGCGCGTACCGCGGCAAGGGTGCATCCAAGAGCCTGAGCTAGGATGGAACCATGACCGAACGGAATGCCGCCCCCGAATCCCTCTCGCCCCGTCCTTCCACTGGATCGGATGGCGTTTCGACCGCCCTGCTGCAGCGGATCAAGGACGGCGGGCGCATCACGGAGGCGGAAGCCCTGGCGCTGTTCCTTCACGCGCCTATGGCGGAACTGGCGGTCGCGGCCAGCGCCGTCCGGGACCGGCACAACGATCCGGCCCGGGTGAGCTATGTCGTGGACCGGAACGTCAACTACACCGATATCTGCAACGTTCACTGCTCGTTCTGCGCCTTCTACCGGAAGGTGGGCGACCCCAAGGGCTACGTCCTCACCCGGGAGGAACTGGCGCAGAAGGCCGAGGAGACCAAGGCCGTTGGCGGCACGGGCTTCCTGCTTCAGGGTGGTGTCAATCCTGACCTGCCCTGGGATTACTACCTCGATCTGGTGCGCTACCTGAACCAGGACCTGGGCATCTGGGTCCACGGCTTCAGCCCCGTGGAGATCCATCAGATGGCGAAGCTGAACGGCCTCGGGCTCAAGGGGACGCTGGAAGCCTTGCGGGATGCGGGTTTCGGCAGCCTGCCCGGTGGTGGCGCTGAGATCCTGGTGGATCGCATCCGCATGAAGATCGCCGCGCGAAAAGGCGATGCTCAGAGCTGGCTGGACGTGATGGAGGCCGCTCACGAGGCCGGTCTGAACAGCACCGGCACCATGATGTTCGGCATCACCGAGACACCGGAGGAGCGCATCGAGCACTTCCGCAGGCTCCGTGATCAGCAGGATCGCGCCCTCGCGCGGAACAATGGTGGTGGCTACACGGCCTTCGCCGCGTGGCCCTTCCAGAGCGGCAACACCGTGTGGGAAGGCAAGGTGGAGAAGCCGACTGACGTGGAATACCTGCGGCTGATGGCCGTGGCCCGGATCTACCTGGACAACGTGCCACACATGCAGAGTTCCTGGGTGACCATGGGGCGCAAGACGGGCCAGATGGCGCTGCATTACGGCTGCGACGACATGGGCAGCCTGATGCTGGAGGAAAACGTCGTCAGCGCCGCGGGCACCACGCATCACGTGGACCGCGAGGGCATCGATCACCTCATCCGCACCGCCGGTTTCGAACCCTGGCAGCGGGACAACGTCTACCGCCAGGTCTGAAGCAGCGCCTCCGCCCGAAGCCGGGCGTGGCTCCAGGCGGCGTCTGTCGTCTGGAAAAGCTGAGCCAGTCGTTCCCAGGTTTCGTCCGCGCTGGCGCTCTCCAGTGAAGCCGCCGCCCGCTGCAGGTCTTCCAGGCCGAGGTGACCGGCGTTGGACTTGAGGTCATGGGCCAGCCGCTCGAGGGCATGGCGTTCGTGGGCGGCCAAGGCGGTGTTCAGGGCGGGGAGGCGTTTCAGGCCATCCTCCAGGAAGCTTTCCAACAAGGCCTTGAGCCCCTCCTGGCCGCCCAGAACCTCTGCCAGACGAATCCAGTGAGGAAGGACCGGCTCGGATGGCCGCAGATACTGGCCCAGCACTTGGTGGGTTTCCTCGAGGCTCATGGGCTTTGGCAGCAGCGCATCGAAGCCCAGGCCGCGGGCCGTGGCGAGATCCATCCTGCCGCTGGCGGTGAAGAGAATCACCGGAAGGGCCTTGAGCCTTTCCCGTTGGCGGATTTCCCGCACCGTTTCAGCACCGTCCATCCCGGGCATGTGCCCATCCAGGAGCACCAGGTCGAAGGCTTCGTGTTCCAGTGTTTCCAAGGCCTCCTCGCCGCTGGCAGCCGTGTGGCACTGGACTCCCAGGACTCCGAGGACCGATACCGCCAGCATGCGGTTCGCGGGGTTGTCATCCGCCAGCAGCACCCGGCCCTTCAGAGTGGGAAGCGGGGCATCGGCGGAGGAATCAAGGGTGTTGGGCTCAGTCAAGGCGGCGAGCACAGTGCGGGCGCTGATGGGGGAGGCGATGCACCGCCGGGTCTGAAGCCCATGGTGAATGGCGTGCCCGGGGGGGAGCAGCAACAAGAGCGTGATCTCCGGGGTGGCCTGTATCTCCGGCTGGTCGGTGATCAGGATGTCCTCAACTTCGGCGGTAAGGGTGGCTCCCATGCCCGAGAGGAGGGTGGCCATGGGGCCTCGGAACTCGCTGTGCTTGAGCTGGAGGGCGATGTGGCGCCGTTCCAGAGGCCGGTTGCGCGGGGGCGCCGTGAGGCGGGGGCAGCGCAGTGTGAACCAGAATGTGCTCCCGATATGCAATTCCGAGGACACGCCGACTTCTCCGCCCATGTGCTGGGCAAAGTGGCGCGTGATGGAAAGACCCAGCCCGGTGCCCTGGCCCTTCATCGGGCCCTCACCCTGGCGGTAGGGCTGGAAGAGCGTCGAGAGGAGCTCCGGTGGCATCCCTGGGCCCGTGTCTTCCACTCGTACCTGGAGTACGACGTCTTTGTCCTCCTGGCGGAGGAGTTCGAGGCGAACGCGCACATGACCCGCCGACGTGAACTTGATGGCATTGCCCACCAGGTTCACCACCATCTGTGAGAAGCGTCGGGCGTCTATGTTCACCTGCTCCGGGACCCCCGGATCCACGTCGAGAAGCAGCAGTAGGTCCTTCTGTTCGATGCGGGGTACCAGAAGGGCCACCGTCGTCTCCAACAGGCTGCGCAGGTGCGTGGGGGACGGATCGAGTTCCAGGGCGCCGGTTTCGATGCGTCCCAGATCGAGCAGATCGTTGATGAGGCCGAGGAGCGTCTCGCTGGCGGCCTTCATGGTCCGAACGGTGGTGGGGACATCTTCCGGCCGCACCCGCCCGCGGTCGAGGAGATCCAGGAAGCCGCGGATTGCGTTGAGAGGTGTGCGCAGTTCGTGACTGACGGTGGCAAGGAAGACGGATTTGAAGCCACTCGCCCTTTCCGCAGACTCCTTGGCTTCCCTGAGCTGGGTTGTGCGTGCGTGGATCAGGACTTCCAGGGTGCGGTTACGCCGAGTGAGCACCGCCGTGCGCAGGCGCGTGAAGAGGTAGATACAGGCCCCTGCGAAGCCCGCCAGACTCATGCGGAACCACCAGGTCTGCCACCAGGCAGGTAGAACCGTGAAACGGAAGGACTCCGTGGCGCTCCAGGCTCCCGATCCTAGGCGAGAGCGGTACTCCAGGGTGTAGGCGCCGGTCGCCAGTCCGGGATAGCGCACGCGCCCCTCGGTGACGGGAGTCCACGCCTCTTCGAGGCCCAGGAGGCGGGCTTCCAACCGAACCTGGCCCTCTTGTGCCAGCCACACCGCCGCAAGGGAAGCGCTGAAGGTGCTGTGGTGAGGGATCTCCAGGTCCTGAGTCCGAGGGTGGATGGAAGTTCCATTTCCCACGGTGACCGCCAGGAGCGAAGGCCGGGGAGGTGGGGGCTGACCGGGTCGGGCCGCCATGCGGAAATGCGCGAGCCCCTCTGCGGTTCCCACCCACACTTGACCATCCGGTTCCGCCAGGAAGGCCTGGGCGTTGCAGTCGTCGCTGGGAAGCCCATGAATCTGGCCCATGTGCTCCGAGCTGGCGGTGCTCAGGATGTCGAGCCCCTTGGCGCCCCCGGCCCACACCCGCCCTTCGAGATCCTCGCCCAGAAGCCAGACCACCTCCTGGCTGCCGTTCCCCGCGTGGCGATGCTCAAGCTGGGTCAGTCCCTCTCCCTGGAGGCGGAGGCGCGTCCATCCCAGGGGATCGATGTAGCCCACCAGCAGGTCCCCATTCCGGGTGGGGCGGACGAAGCGCACCGTGGATTCCAGCAGGCCATCCGTCTTTGCGAATCGACGCCAGCGTCCCTGCTCCAGAAGAGCGAGGCCCGCTTCTCCCGCCACCCAGAGCCGTCCTGCGGTGTCGAAGGCCAGGTCGAAGATTATTTCCCGTGGGGTTCCCCCCGGAAGCGGCACCGGGGCGAAGTTCAGGCTTTTCTCGTGGGTCGGTGTCGCGAGCAGACCCGCGAAGGTGGAGGCGAGATAGAGCGTGCCGTCCGGGGAGAGGGCCATGCGGTTGAGACGACCCAGGGCCTGATCCTTCATGACCTGGATCTGCTCCATGCGCCCGCTGCGGGGATCCACGGACAGGAAGTGGGAGGCGTTGCCGCACGCGAGGATGCGTCCATCCGGGAGCTGAACCAAGCTGCGCAGGAGCATGTTCTCGGTGCCGGGGACGCGCTGCCAACCCTTCGGCCCCTCATGGGCCAGCCCGGCCTCCGTACCGATCCAGATGTGGCGGTCGCGGTCCCGCAGGATGGCCATCACGCCTGGACCGGGAAGGTGGTCCCCTGGGGTGGAAATGCGTAGATGCGTGCCCCCCAGCACCTTTACCAGGCCCGCCCCCCCTAGCCAAAGTGTCCCTTCTCGATCATGCAGCAGACTGCGATAGCGCCGATTCGGCAAGCCGTGGCGGGTATCCAGGGTCTCCCAATTGCCGTCCCTACGCAGGTGAAAGACCTGCTGGGAGCCGCAGACCCAAAGGGTGCCTTCGGAGTCGAGGCTCAGGTAGGGGCGGTTGCCAAGCTGGAGTTTCGAGTCCCGCACTTGCTCAAAACGGGGGCTGCCGGGGTGGAGACACCACAGGGTCCCGGCTGACGCGGCCCAGACGGCACCCGAGCGATCCGACAGGACCTGCTCAAGAGGCTGTCTGCGAAATCCTTCCTCTCCCTCGAAGGTTGTCCAGGTCTGTCCGGACCAGCGGTACACGCGGACCTGCCCATCTTTGCCAAGACCCGAGGCCCAGAGGCTGCGGCCGTCCGGACTCAGCTGAAGCGCGCGGCAAGCCCCACCGTTCCAACCTGGGAGCGCGGTGAAGGTGCGATCGGAAGCACCCACGAAGATGCCGTCATCGATGCCGACGGCGATGCCGCCCGCGGGATGTGGGGCGATGGCGTAGGTGGATTTCCCGGAAACCGGACCCGTTGCAGGGATGAATGACCGTCCATCCCAATGAGCGATCCCGCGGTAGGTGCCGGCCCAGAGGACCCCGGTGGCATCTTCCTGCAGGCAGGTGACGAGTCCGGAGGGCAACCCCTGCTTCAACCCCAGGTTGTGGAAGCGGGTGCCATCGAAGATGCCGACGCCACTCTGCTCATAGGCGATCCAGATGAGGCCCTGGCGGTCCTGGTAGAGGTGGTTGAAAGTCAGGCTTTCCAGCCCGTTCTCGATGCCGAGCACGCGGACTGGGCGGTGTTCTGGAATTTCGGCATGTCCCACGCCCAGTCCGAAGCCGACGCAGAGGAGCGTCTCTCGGAGCTGGCGGGAAAGGGGGAACATGCCTTCATCATACGAAGGCCCTGCCATCCCATGGGTATGCATTTCCCGAGAATGCGAAGGGCGGTCTCAGGATTCCCCAAGCTATCAAATCAGGGGGTATCCGAAGCGGGTTCCCCAGTCCGCCACTTCCAGAACCTGGGCGCCCAGGCGGCGATAGAATGCGAGGGCCCCTGCATTCCGCTGATCGACCCCCCAGTGCACACCCGGGACGCCCTGGCTGCGCAGGTGATCGAAGAACCTTTCCATCAGACGTCTCCCTAAGCCCAGTCCTTGGCCTCGGGGGAGCAGGTCGATGTGGAGATGAGCGGGATAAGCCCAGAGCGTTTCTCCAAGGGGTTGGGCCGGGGCGTGAATGAAGTTGCGGATGAAGGTGGCGGGGAGGCTCACATCCTCGGGTGTTGGAAGGGGATGACGCAGCCGCAGGGCGGGCCACCAGTCGAGTTCGAGGCGGCGGTTGAACGCATCTGTATCCACGGTCCCGAGGATGTAACCGCAGATGCCTACCGCATCCTCCGCCACGAAGGCGCTGGATGGCTCCAGTCGCAGGTAGGGCACGGCGAAGATGTCACTCAGAAGGTCGGGATCCGGAAAGAGCGCGGTTGCGTCCTGCCCGGCGTCTCCCGTGAGCAGACAGATGCGTCGAAGCTCGGGTTCATCCTCGGGGCGAGCCGGCCGGATGGCGATGGCATCGGGCATCGGGTGCTCCTCAACGCCACGTGGGTGTGGGCTGCCCGAGGGCGGCCAGGACGTCTTCCGCTGCGCGCAGGCCATGGTCCTGGCTCTCCTCGAAGAGGGCGAAGCCGCTGAGGTCATGGTGGGCCATGTGGAGGCCGCGGAAGGGTTTCTGCGCCTCGATCAGATCCGGACTCCACACGAGGCCGGGCCGAGGGCGGCACATGGCATGGGCCCAGCGGGAGGCATCCAGCCGGGTGACCAGGGCGGGCAGATCGGGGTGGGCTCGGGTCAGATCTTCCATCACCAGCGTGGCGACGTCGGACCAGCTCATGGCCGCGAGTCGCATCCACTCCTTGCGGATATCCGGGCCTGTGAGGGCGTGGTAGTAGGTCAGGACCGTGGGGCCGTGGTCGCGCAGGCTCTGGTGCGTGGCCACCACGTAGCCGAGCCCCGCGCTCTCTCGGAGCACGTTGTCCCAGGCCAAGGGGAAGCCGTATTCCTTGGGGCGGTCTCGGAGGGTGAGGTTCGCCACGATCCAGGGGGAGGCCATGAACTGGTCGAAGAAGGCGACGCCCTTGGTCTCTTTCCAGGCCGGGACGAGGCGCCCTGCCATGGACATGCTTCCGGCGAAGATTACGCGCTTGGCCCGGATGCCCACCGGCTGGCGCCATGCGGCGTCCCAGGCGCGAATCTCCCAGCCGTCCTCGGTGGGGCGCAGATTCCATACGGCATGGGAGGTTCGGACATGGGGCGCGACCTTCTGTCGCAGGTGCTCCACGAGGAACCCGTTGCCCTCGGGCCAGGTGAGGTAGGGACGCGTGTCCTCGCCAGGGCCCTGCTTCCGCGCGACGTAGTAGAAGAGCCCAGCCCAGGCGCTGGTGGTGTCGAGCTTCGCGCCATAGTCGTCCCGCACCCCATAGTCGAGCATCCAACGGAGTCGCTCGGACATCAGGCCTCGCTCATCCAGCCAGGCCGCGAAGCTGAGCCCATCCAGGGCCTGGACTTCGCTGGCATCCGACCCCTTGGATCGGGGCAGCGTGAAGGCGCGGCGACCCTTGGCATCCCGCCAGGTGGCCCACCGATCGACCTCACGGAAGAAGGCCGCGTACTGGCGCTGGTCTTCCGCGGATTCCCCGGCGTGCAGGTAGAGCCCCTCCCACCATTGGCCCGCGTAAAAGAGCCGCTCTTCGGGGCTGCGGACGAGGCGGTGCTCTTCGAAGACCGGTTCACCCTGGGCGTCATAGCCTTCGATGACCCCGGCCTCATCCAGGAGGCGCACCAACGCCATGACATCCTTGGTGGGCGCTGGGACATAGTGGGCCGCCAGCGGGTAGGCGCTGATGCCGTTGCGTCCGCTGCGGGATGTTCCGCCGACGCCGTCCTCTAGCTCCAGTAACGTGAAATCTCGGAATCCAGCACCAGCGAGACGCCACGCGGCGGAGAGCCCCGCCACACCGCCTCCCACGATCACCACGTCCTGGTGCTCCCAGGCTGTCGGCTCCGGCATGCGGCCGTTTCGGGCGACATGGCCCAGCTCCAGGGAGGGGCCCGTGAGTTCGCCATCGAAATGCCAGTCCCGGTGGGCCTTTCGGCGACAACCGGCGAGTGCCACCGCCGAGGCGGAGGCCAGGAAGGTGCGGCGCGAGAGTTTCAGCTCCACCGCTTCCACTCAGAGGTGTAGAGGTGCACGAGGGCCTGGTTGTCCAGACGGTTCACCGGCGCGGGGATGCGTTCCATGTCCTTGGGGAAGGCGAACATGGCCCGCTGGCTCTCATCGTTGAGATGCCTGAGCCCCGGGAGCACGGTCTGAGGCACCTCGAAGGGGCGCGGGCTGGCGAGGATGAAGCCCCAGACGCCGAAGGAAGGCACGGCGAGGTGGTAGGGGCGGATGTGTAGACCGGCAGCTTCCATGGTGGTGGCGATGCACCAGTAGGCACGGCGCGCGAGCAGGGGAGACGTCGTCTGCACAGAGATGGCGCCGTCCGGAGCCATGATGCCCTGCAGAAGCTTGTAGAACCGCGTGGTGTAGAGCTTCCCGAGGCTGTAGTTGTTGGGGTCGGGGAAGTCCACGATGGCGACGTCGAAGGGGCGGCGGTCGGTCGTCTCGGTGATCCACACCATGGCGTCGGCGTTGACGACCTTCACCCGCGGATCCAGAAGGGCGGCATGGTTCAGGTCGCGAACCAGCGGCACGTGCTGAGCCATGGCGGTCATTGCGGGATCGAGATCCACGAGGACGACTTCTTCCACCGACGAGTATTTGAGGATCTCGCGAACCGCCAGCCCGTCGCCACCGCCGCACACCAGCACGCGCTTCGCGTTCGGTTTCACGGCCAGGGGCGGGTGTACCAGGGCCTCGTGGTAGCGGTATTCGTCTGCGCTGCTGAACTGGAGGTTGCCGTTGAGGAAGAGCTGGAAACTGCCCCGGCCGCGGGTGAGGACGATGCGCTGGTACGGGCTGTCCTTCGCGAAGATGACTTCGTCCGCAAAAACCTCTTCTTCCACCGACAGCGTGAACTTGTGGGCGTAGCCAAAGGCCGTGGCGAGGAGCACCAGCATGACGCCGCAGCGGATGCGGAGCCCGGCTGTGGCCCCCATCTGCCGGGCCAACAGGTAAGTGGACCAAAGCGCGACCCCGGCATTCAGCAGGCCGAACATCAGGCTCGTGCGCACCAGACCCAGCTTGGGCATGAGGAGCAAGGGGAAGAGCAGGGAGGCCGCCAGGGCGCCGATGTAGTCCAAGGTCAGCACCTGGGCCACCAGGTCCTTGAACTTCACATGGGCCCGCAGGATCCGCATGAGCAGCGGGATTTCGAGCCCCACCAGCGCGCCGATGGCGGTGACGAGGGAATAGAGCACGATGCGGAAGGCGTGGGTGCTGGCGAAGGCCTGGAAGAGCGCCATGGCCGACAAACCACCCAACAGGGCGATGGCCAGCTGCAATTCCACGAACCGCCGGGCGAGGTTGCGCGTGACGAACTTGGAGAGGTAGCTTCCCAGCCCCATGGCGCTGAGGTAGACGCCGATCACCGTACTGAACTGGAGGACGGAATCCCCGAGCAGGTAGCTGGCGAGGGTGCCCGCCACCAACTCGTAGATCAGCCCGCAGGAAGCGATCACGAAGACCGTGAGGAAGATCAAAGGCGGATTCAGGGCCGCGTCGTGCCCCGGTTCCTGTTCGCTGGTGGCGCGTTCGAGCGGGTCGGCGGCCTCAACCATGGATCGCGGCGGCGATGATGATGGAGATGCCGAGGATCAGGCTGCCCAGGACGATGCCCAGGGCGGTGTTCTGATCCACCTCGATCTCCTTGCGCAGGCTGAAGGGCAGCACTTTCACCAGGAAGAGCCAAACGAGGCCCAGGATGCCCAGGCCGAGTCCGCAGAAGATGGCCGCGGTCTTGAGGTGTCCGATCACGTCGTAGGTTTGCATCGCTGGATCTCCCAGGGTTTCGAACGGGATGGCGTAATGGAGGTTTGGGCTCGGGTTATTTCCCGCCCCTGAAGCCGTTGTTGTGCAGGAAGGTGCGCCACGCCCCAGGGGTCTGCCGGACACTCGGGGACATTTCCTTGCGACGATGCTGGCCGAACCACTCGCGCCCGAGGAAGGCGTTGGAACTCAGGAAGGCGAAGCCACCGAGCATGGAAAGGAGATAGAAGAGTCTCATTCGGCACCTCCGTTCGACGCATTCGCCCACCGTTGCCCCTCGAAGGAAGAGGCCCTCAAACGTTGGAGTACAGGCGGGATGAGGATGAAAAGCAGGGCCAGGAACCAGTAGCATCCGTGCATGACACCGCTGCGGATCTCGACTTTTAGAACGGGGCTGGGCGGATTCAGGCCTTCCCACTGGGGCGCGAGGCGCAGGGTGTAAGTCCCCGCCGGCAGGGCGCTGAGGTAGACCGTGTCCTTGGGATTGCCTTCCGTCCAACGCTCTCCCTCGTCCACGCCCTGGTAGAAGCTCAGGGGGATCTGGAAGAGTTCCACCGCGCTGTTCTGCTGGGAGGCCAGGGCGCCGTCCAGTTCGATCCAGCCGTTGTTGAGGACGGCCGTCGCCCGGACCTCCAGGTTCTTGTGGGCGTCCGTGATCTGGATCGGGGAACTGAAGAAGACCACCTCGCCGGGCTCCGCGCTCTCTGTCACGGCCTTGCCCTGGGCCTTCGCTGCCTGGGCCAGCGCCGCGGCTTCCCGCAGATCAAACGTCTGTTCGTAGACCAACCGGTTGCGGTGCGTCGCGCATTGAACGGTGAGCACCATCAGCCAGATGGCGATGGCGGCCCACATCCACTTGAGGAGCTGGGAGGCCTTGGCGAGATGTGGATTGGGCTGGTGCGGGGCGATGCCCTCGCGGCTCGGAGGGGCGCCTTGGAGCTGGAAGGCCTGCCAGACCTCCGCGGGCTCGAGATAGGTGCTCAGGCTCCAGTTCACCTCAGAGCCCTTGTCGCCGTGTTTCTGGCGCTCCTCGGCCAGGAGCAATGGCGCCTTGGCGAATTCCACCACCGAAGCCCGCTCCCCCTGCTCGACCTTCCAGTAGAACTCACCCCAGACCCCCGCCACCACGGCGTCGTAGGACTGGAAGCGCTTCAGGGTCTCGCCCCGGTACTGCACCATCCGACCATTCGATTCGCGATTTAGATCCCCCTGGTTGACGGCCTCCGCCAGGCTCCAGTGACCGTCGCTCTCCACCAGCCAGAGGAAGGCGTGCCGGTCGGGCTCCAGCAGGAGGTACTCCCGCCAGGGATAGATCTCGCCTTCGATGGTGCAGGTCCGCACCATGAAGCCTGCACACACCACCTTGTGGCCGCGAAGGGTGCCCGCGTGGCCGAGGGGGATGAACATGCGAGCCTCGGGCTGCTTGAGGCTCTTGAGGTAGGTCAGGCGGCCTTCGCTCGCATCCAGGAGACTGGAGCAGCTGGGGCAGACGACCCGTTCGGCGCTGTCCGGTGCCTGGAGCTTAAGAGGCGAGGCGCAGTGAGGGCAGGGCAGGGACTGGCCCTTCAGCTTCGTCCCGCCGGGCATGGGAGGAATGGCCGTGAGCTTGAGGTCGGGAAGGGTGGTTTCCCGGCCCGAAAACAGGAGGGGCGCCGCATCGCTGAAGTCAAGGGTGGCGAAGGCGCCGTTGCGACCGTGCAGGTCCGCAAAGGCGTAGCTCGCGCCCAGATCTTCCACGCTCCAGGGGATCTCGCCTTCCGCCGATGCCACGGTCGCCTGGCTGACCTCGGCGACGGCCCAGTGACCGGCGCTGCCGAGGTCCAGTTCCTGTCCCGGCTGCAGGGCTTCCACCGGCGGTGGGGGCACCGTCAGGTCTTGCTTGAAGGTCAGGTAGAACTTCCCCTGGGCCTCCGCGAGCCAGCCCCAGCGACCATCCGGAAAGGCGAGGTACCACTCATCCCAAACGCCCCCCAGGGGATGGCGCAGCTGGGTGCGTCCCGCCAGCTTGAAGGACCGACCGGCGAAGCTGCCTTCCATGCCCAGGGCCAGATGGGAGCCAGTGGCCACGAGATCCGCCACCTTGCCGATAAGTTTTGGGTCGCGGTCCGTACGTGCGGCCAAGGCACGGCAGTAGGAGCAGACCGCCACCATGGTTCCGGGGCGGAACGACAGCGGAGCGCCGCAGGCGGGACAGTTCACGCGGATGTCGAGCATGGGCCGGTGCCCTCAGGGAAAGAGTGGAAGACCAGGGGATCTTACACCCGGGGCGGGCAGTGCAAGCCCTTCGAAGAGCGCCTTGAGGCCGGCGTCGAAGGTCGTGGGTTCGGGGAGCAGGCTGAGTACCAGGTGGCCTTCGCCGGGCAAATCAAAGAAGGTTCCGGGGTGAACGAGCACGCCCTGTTTTCTCACCAACCATTCGGCAAAGGCCTCCGCCCCGTCTAGAGCCGGGCGCTTCATGACGACGGACCAGCCGCCCTCCACCACCAGCCGACTGAGATGCGGGGCATCCACCAGGGCCTGATCCAGTGCGGCAAGGTTCCGCCGGAGGCGGGCCACCAGAGGGCGCTGGATCGCGGTTCGGGTCTCCAGTGCCGCTTCTCCGAGCACCTGGGCCGCGGCTGACACGGAGAGGTATTGATCCGCAAGAAACGTCAGGGAGGGGAGGTATCCTTGGGCCATCGCGCCATGGGCCAGGATCCAACCCAGTTTTATCTGCGGCAGAGCGGCGATCTTGCTCAGCCCCGACAGCACGAAGACCGGACACGGAGGCTCCGGATCGGACAGCACCGTGCCAATCCCATCGGAAGGCGGCTCCAGTGCATAGTCCGAAAAGACCTCATCCACGATGAGCGCCAGCCCGGACCGCGCACAGAGCGCCGTGAGGCCAGCCCACTCCTCCTTGGTCAGGAACTGTCCGGTCGGGTTGTTGGGGTTCACCACCACGACGGCCACGGTGCGCTCGTTCAGGGCGGTGGCCATGGCGCCGAGGTCGAGGTGCCAGCGGTCATGCCAGAAGGCAGGCACCGACAGCGCGGACATCCCCTCCAGGCGCGCCAGCCAAGTGAAGAGTGGATAGCTGGGGGTGGGCACGATGACTTCAGCCCCCGGATCGCCGAGCAGCTTGAAGAGCCAGCCGTAGGCCTCGGAGGTGGAGGCGGCGAGGAGGATCTGATCCGGATCGACGCCGTGGCCGTGGTAGCGGGCAACGGCCTCGCGGGTGGATTTCAGGCCACAGGAATCCGGGGTGTAGGTCCAGAGGCGGGGATCCGCGAGCGCCTTCCGGAGACCTTCTGGGTCAGGGCCGAGGCCACAGACGGACGGGTTGGAGACGGTGAGGTCGAGCAGGGCTGCGCCCTCGACGCGCCGTCGTGCCACGGCACGGCTGAGGTCATTCTCTTCCAGGGACTCCGGCAGACGGCGGGAAAGGCGCATGGCCTCAAGGATATCGGAGGCTCAGGAGATCAGGCGCCACCGAGGAGGACGTGGTTGTAGGGCTGTCCCTGTTCCAGGTCGAGCAGGGCGCGCTTGCGCTCGATGCCTGCGGCGTATCCCCCCAGGTGGCCTTCGGAACCGACAAGGCGGTGGCAGGGTACGATGATGGCGATTGGATTCTGTCCCGCAGCATTCCCAACGGCTCGAGCGAGTTTGGCATCCCCCAGGCGTATCGCGAGATCGGTGTAGGTGAGCTTCCGCCCGTAGGGGATGGTTCGCAGCTCCTCCCACACGCTCAGCTGGAAGGGCGTTCCTGTCAGCTGGAGCGGGATGTTGAAGGTCTGGCAGGCCCCATGGAAATAGTCGTCCAGCTGCCTCTGGATGAACCGGAAGGCCGGCGGATGAGGGCCCAGTCCGCATTCATCCAGAGTGATCGCTTCGCGTTCCAAGAACGAGAGCCGTTCCAGCCTTCCGGCCATGCCGAGGACTAAGCCCATGGGGCCGAGGGGCGTCTCCAGAACGTGGGACCAGGGGCAGGGAGTGGGAGCGGACATGGGGGATCAGGACATGGTGCCCCGGAACTGCTTGATTTTCCTGTGATATTTTCGTTCCGTGCGTCAGCAGATGGCCAATCCGGGACCCGCACACGGATTCACTGGGCGGTGGCACAATCGGCATATGGAAAGCACCCGTTTCCGCCTCGGCATCATCGATTTCCTCAATGCCGTCCCCCTCAATTTTGGATTCAAACAGGGGCTCGGAACCGAGCATTTTCAACTGGATTACCAGGTGCCCTCGGGTTGCGCGGACATGCTCCGAGCCGCGACGGTGGACGCTGGGCTGGTGAGTTCCATCGAGGTGGCCCGCATTCCGGGACTCGCGGTGGTGCCTGGGCTCTGCATTTCCAGCCCCCACCGCGTGCGGTCCGTGGTCCTGCTCTCGAAGGTTCCCCCAGAGGAGATCCGCACCCTGGCCCTCGACCGGGCTTCCCGCAGTTCCCAGGTGCTGGTGCAGCTCCTGCTCCGTGAGCGCTATGGCGTCGATCCGCTGGTGCAGGAGATGCCTTCGGATCCCGTGGCCATGCTGGAGGCCTGCGACGGGGCACTGCTCATTGGGGATCCCGCCATGCGGGCGGATCGCCATGGTCTGCTGGTGCTGGATCTGGCGGAGGAATGGCGTGCGTGGACGGGTCTGCCCTTCGTCTTTGCGCTCTGGGCGGTGCGAACCGAAGCACCCCAGCCAGAGCTGCCCGGTGGCGTCGTCCCCTTCTTCCACCGCAGCCTCGAAATGGGCATGGCCCACCTGGACGACATCATCGCCAGCGCCCGTCGGGAGGTCGGTTGGACGGCCCAGGAGCTGCGGGACTACTTCACCGAGAACATCCACTACCGCCTGGGAGAGGCGGAGCGGGAGAGCCTGGCGCTCTATTACGAGAAGGCGACTCGACACGGGTTCGTGTCGGATCCACAGCCGCTTCGCTATCTCTGATAGGACCATCGGTCCGAATCGGTGCGGAACCACGGCGCGTGAAACGACCACTCGGGAATCGGTTCAGGGGAGCCCCCGTTCCGATCGAGTGGGCTTCGAATGCCCGGACTTTGGATCCGTCTGGTGATCGCAGCGTGGTCGGAGCCGCTGTGGGGCGTTGTGAAGTCTGGTGTATCAGTGGCAAGTGCGCTTGAATGGCTCCACGAACGGAGCCACCCATGGACCTGAAAGCCCTCTTCCGCGCCCACCTGGACACACGCATGGCCACCCTCGCGAAGGCGCTGGGTGCCACGGGCTTCGACACCCTCGTGGTGAGCAGCGGCCAGCCCTTCACCTACTTCAGCGATGACCAGGAAGCGCCCTTCAACACCGTGCCGCACTTCCGTCACTACTGCCCCATCGAGGGCCCGCACCACGTGCTGGTGCTGAAGCCTGGCGCCAAGCCGAAGCTGATCCGCTATGCCCCCGAGGACTTCTGGTACGAACAGATGCCTCTGGGCAACCCGTTCTGGGCAGACGGTTTTGAGCTGGTGGAAGCCGCTAGCCTGGATGCCGTTTGGGCCGCGGTGGGCGAGGTCGGCAAGGCCGCCTACATCGGCAACGAGATGGAGCGCGCGGAGACCGCCGGTCTGGTGGTGAATCCCTCGAATCTGACCGTGTTCCTCGACTGGCACCGTGGCTTCAAGACGCCCTACGAGGTCGCGTGCCTCGAGCAGGCCGCCGCCATGGCCGCCCGCGGTCACGAGGCCGGTCGTCGGGCCTTCTTCGCCGGGGCCAACGAGCTCGAGATCCACCATGCCTACATCCAGGGCGTCGGCTGCCTCGACTACCAGCTGGCCTTCAGCTCCATCGTCGGCCTGAACGAGAAGAGCGCCACGCTGCACTACGAGAAGAAGCGCGTGGATGTGCGCCAGACCCAGACCTGCCTGCTCGACTGCGGCGCCCGGTTCCAGGGTTATGCCTCCGACATCACCCGCTCCTACGCCGCCGGATTCTGCGACGACCGCTGGAAGGCCCTGCTGGCGGGCATGGAGAAGCTCGAACTCGAACTCTGCAGCGAAGTGAAGGTTGGCATCACCTTCGGTTCCGTGCATGTCCTGGCGCACCAGAAGATCGCGGCCCTCCTGCATGAGGTCGGCGTGCTCAAGGCCGGCGTGGACGAGGCTCTGGCCAAGAAACTCACCATGCCCTTCTTCCCCCACGGCCTCGGTCACCACCTGGGCATCCAGGTGCACGATGTGGGCGGCAAGCTCGCGGGCCCGGACGGAACCCTGCAGCCGCCGCCGGAAGGCTATCCCACGCTGCGCAATACCCGCGTGGTGGAAGCCGGTCACGTGCTCACCGTGGAGCCGGGGCTCTACTTCATTCCGATGCTGCTCCGCCCCTTCCGCGAGAACGAGCATGCGGGACTCCTGAACTGGAAGCTCATCGATGAGCTGACCCCCCTGGGCGGCATCCGCATTGAGGACGACGTGTTGGCCACGGAAGCCGGACCCCGCAACCTGACCCGCCCCTTCCTGCCCTGGTAGGCATGGCTCCCTCGACCCTGCTCCTGCTCCGCCACGGCCCGGCCAAGGATCCCTTGCCGGGCCAGCGGGATGCCGACCGTCCCCTGAAGAAATCCGGGCGACGGCTGGTGCGGGAGCTGGGTGAGGAGCTGGCCGAGCTTGGCTGGACGCCTGATTTGGCCCTCTGCAGTCCCTACCGCCGTGCTTTGGAAACCCTGGAGGCGCTGTCGGAAGGCTGCGGCACCGCCATTCAGGCGGATCTCCTGGATGACCTGGTTCCCCACGGCGATCTCGACAGCGCCGAAGGGGAACTCCGGGCCCGGATGGCGGAGCTGCCCCTGGGCACGCGGCTGCTGGTGGTGAGTCATCTGCCGTTGGCGGAACTCTTGGTGCAACGGCTCGGTGAGCGTTTCGTCGGGCTTCCTCCCGCCCATGGGGTGGCGCTCGATTGGGATGGCATGCGCTTCCGCTATCACGGTCGAATCCTGCCCGAATCGCCCTTTCTGGAGCGTGGGTGAGCGCCTTCTTCCCGCTTCCGGATGGATGCCGACTGCACTACCGCGTGGATGGCACCGCGGGACAGCCGTGGCTGGTGATGCTGAACGGGCTGCTCTCGGATACAACGTCCTGGACTGGGGTGGTGAATCGGCTTCGGGAGCGCTTCCGCATCCTCGTTTTCGACAGCCGGGGTCAGGGCAAGTCGGATGCGCCGGACATGCCCTACACCGTCGCCCAGCGGGCGGAGGACGCCCAGGCGCTGATCCGTGCCCTCGGCATTCCGCGCCCCTGGCTGGTCGGCCTGAGCAACGGTGCCTCGGTGGGGCTGGAACTGCTCGGCACCTTTCCCGGAGCCTTTGCGGGAGGCATCCTCGCGAGTGGCGCGCCGGGAATGGATTTCGCGATGGAGTTGAAGCTCCGTCACTGGCTCGACTGCCTGGATCGGGGCGGGCCGCTGATGCAGTTCGATGCCGTGGCGCCCTTTCTCTGGGGGGACCGGTTTCTTGAGCGCCGCTACGACGTGCTGCGCGCCTACCACGCCTCCCTGATGGCCGGCGGTGGCGAGACAGAAGGGCCTGCGGCCTTCCGGGGCGCACGCAATCAGATCCTGGGTGCGTTGGCTTCCGGTGTGCGGGGGGATCTGGAGGCCATCCAGGAGCCTCTGCTGTTGCTCTCGGGCGCCGAGGACTTGCTGACGCCCCCGTGGAAGGCCGCAGAGGTTGCTCGGGCCGTTCCCCTCGCCCGTTTTGAGGTGATTCCGGGCATCGGGCACGCCTACCCGGTAGAGGATCCCAAGGGATTTTCACAGCGGGTAATCGCATTTGTTGACGAGAACGGACGGGATGCCGATAGGCATGGCTGAACCACCCAGCACCTGCCATACTTTCCAATCCCCCCGGTCAATTTGGCCTTTTTGCCCCTTTGTGGGCACACGTCGCGCATGCTCACGGAAACTTCAGCCTCCACCATTCTCAGCCTTCATGACCTGAAAGAGATGCCCATCGGGCGCCTCGCGGAGATGGCCAAGGCTTACGGCGTGGAGAATCCGCTCTCCCTGCGTAAGGCCGAACTGGTCTTCCGGCTCCTTGAAGCCCAGGCCCGCAAGGAAGGCCATTTCTTCGCAGAGGGGGTGCTGGAGGTGCTGCCGGAGGGCTTCGGCTTCTTGCGCGCGCCTGAGCACAACTACCTGGCTGGCCCGGACGACATCTACGTGTCCCCAAGTCAGATTCGGAAGTTCAACCTGCACTCCGGCGACACCCTCAGCGGTGTGATCCGTCCGCCCAAGGGTGAAGAGAAGTTCTTCGCCATGCTGCGGATCGATGCCATCAACTTCGATCCCCCCAGTGCGGCGAAGGATCGGGCCCTCTTCGACAACCTGGTCCCTCTCTATCCGAAGCAGATGCTGAAGATGGAGCGTGATCCCCAGGAATTGTCCACCCGGGTCATGGACTTGATGACGCCTCTTGGCAAGGGCCAGCGCGCCCTGATCGTGGCGCCGCCCCGTACGGGCAAGACGGTGCTGCTCCAGAACATCGCCAATTCCATCACCTCCAACCACCCGGAAGTCTTCCTTATCGTGCTGCTCATCGACGAGCGCCCCGAGGAAGTGACGGACATGGAGCGCAACGTCAAGGGCGAGGTCGTCTCCTCCACCTTCGACGAACCCGCCACCCGCCACGTCCAGGTGGCCGAAATGGTCATCGAGAAGGCCAATCGCCT
>CAYQAS010000059.1:0-26792 GCA_964415525.1 uncultured Solibacteraceae bacterium | reverse complement strand
CCGAAGGGCGCCAAGGAAGCCCCCTGGAAGGAGGGCGACTGGACCGGCGCCTATGCCATCGCCCGGCCTTCGCTGCCGGGGCAGGGGGCCTGGCTGGAGAGCAGCGAGCCCATTCCGGTGGACGCGCGGATGCGGGTCTTCCAGGTGCAGGACCCCGAGGGTTTCCTCAAGGGCGTGCTGGCCAAGGGGCCGGAGGAAGCGGCACTGGAAGGCGGTAAGGCCGGTCAGGATCCGCTGGATCTGCTGCGGGAGGCGGTGCTCTGGGGGACCCGGCGCACCTTCGTGACGGCGCATCGCGTCGCGACCCAGGCCCTGCGCGATACCGCCCGAGAATCGGATCGCCTGCAGAGCCCTCGCACGGATTCTGGCCGCGTCCGTACGGGCTCGGCCTTGTCCCTCGAGGGACGTCCGGGCTTCAGCCTGGTCTCGGAGCAGGTGCCGGAAGTCGTGGAACCCACGCGCCGGGACAAGGCCACGGGCGGGTTTGCCAGTGCCGACGCCGAGGAGCTGCCGGGGCGTGTGAAGCTGCCGGCCCAGAAAGCGGGTCTCTACATTGTGGAATTGCGCAAAGAGGACAAGGCGGCCTTCGTGCCCTGGCTCGTGACGGATCTCGCGCTGCTGGGTGAGCATGACGCCACCACCCTGCGCATCCAGGCCGTGAAGGCCCAGGACGGCGCGGCGGTGGCGGCGGTCAAGGGCCTCGCCTTCGAGTCGGGCCGCAGCGAGGCCGTGAGCTTTGACGGCGAGGGGCGGGCGACCGTGAAAGCGACGCCGGGCATTCCGCGTACCATCCTGGCCCAGGCCAACGGCGCCTTTGCGTTGCTGCGCAGCGAGGGCCTTGGCCGCGCCGCCGTGCGCCAGCGGCTCTACGCCTTCACCGAACGGCCCCTCTACCGCCCCGGCCAGGAGGTCTTCGTGAAGGCCATCCTCCGGCGGGTGAAGGAGGGCGAGAATGAGGTCGCGAGTGGCGTGGCGACACTGCCCTTCAAGGTGCTCGATCCCGAAGACACGGAAGTGGCCAAGGGCACGGCGACCCTGCTGAACGCCGAGACCGCCACCTTCGGGGCCAAGATCCAGCTCCCGGGCAGTGGCCGACTCGGCCTGCACCGGGTGGTGTTCGAAGGTCCGGAAGGCGCCGCCCAGGCGGAGTTCAAGGTGGAGTTCTTCCAGAAGCCCACCTTCGCCGTGACCGTGAAGGCCGATGTGCCCAAGGTGGGCGTCAACGATCCGCTGAAATACCGCGTGAACGCCCGCTACTTCTACGGCGCCGCCGTGCAGAACGCGAAGGCACTCTGGTGGCTGTACCAAGTGCGGCCAAGCACGAACTGGTGGAACGAGGACGCCGGTCCCGCGCCGGAGCTCAAGGAGAGCGGCGAGATCGAGCTCGATTCCGAGGGCAACGCCGTGCTGCCGGAGTTTCCCGCCACGGCGGAGGGCGTATGGCGGATGGTGGTGGAAGTCACGGACACCGCAGGCATGCGCTACGGCGGCAACGCCCAGGTGCGCTGTGCCACCGGCGACTTCGTGCTGCTGGTGAGCCCCGACCGCGAGCTGGTGGGGCCGGGCAAGCCCTTCAAGGCCACCGTGCGCGTGCTCGACCTCGACGGCAAGGAGATGAAGGGCGTGTCCGTCATCCTCAAGACCGCCGCCGTGCGCTTCACCCAGCGGGGCAAGGAGCAGAAGGAGGACAGCACCAACTGGAGCTGGTCCTTCCAGCACCGTCCCGGCGAGGTCTTCCAGCAGACCAACGGTCCCGAGGCCACGTTGAGCTTCCCGAAGCCCGGCCTGCACTTGCTGGTGGCGGAGGCCAAGGACCGCGCGGGGCGCACCATCGAGGCCATCCGGCCCATGACCGTCGCGGAAGAGGGCACGCCACTGCCCGCCACGCCGGACCTCAAGGCCCTCTCGGACAAGAAGGAATACCGCGTGGGCGAGACCGCCCGCATCCTCGTGCGGTTGCCCCGACCGCGGTTGACGCTCCACTGGTCCATCGAGGGTGAGACCCTCGGTGCCCGCAGCACGCGCACGGTCCAGGGCACGAGCACCATCGTGGAAGTGCCCGTCACGAAGGAACTGCAGCCCAATGCCTGGGCGGTCTTCTCCATCGTGAGCGGCGGCGCTCGCCAAAGCGTGGAAGTGCCCCTGCGGGTGCCGCGGATCGACAAGAAGCTCCAGGTGAAAGTGCTGCCGGACAAGGCGCGCTACCAGCCTGGCGAGACCATGAAGGTGGATGTGGAAGTGCGGGACAGCGACGGTCGGCCCACCCGGGCGGATCTGAGCCTCGGCGTCGTGGATGAGGCCATCTACGCGCTGTCGGCGGAACTGCATCCCGACCTATTCCGCTTCTTCCATCCCAGCCGCCGCCACCTCGTCACCCGCGCCTCCAGCACGGACTGGAGCTTCTGGGACGTGATGCGGCGCCAGCGGCCCGTGTGGAGCCTCAAGCAGACCAAGCGCGGCGAGTTCAAGAACGACGAGGACCGCGTGCGCTCTGTCTTCAAGGACACGGCCCACTGGGTGCCCTTCCTGGCGGCGGGCAACGATGGCAAGGCCAGCGTGAGCCTCACGCTGCCAGATAACCTCACCGCCTGGCGGGCCACGGCCATGGCGGTCACCGCGGACACCAAGGTGGGCTCGGCTCGGGAGAGCCGTCCCAGCTCCAAGCCGCTCCAGGTGAGCCTCACGCTGCCGCGGGTGCTGAGCACCGGCGACACGTCCCGCGCCATCGCGCTTGTGCGCAACCTGAGTGGACAATCGATGTCCGGCAAGGTGCGATTCGAGGTCCAGGGCGGAAAGCTGGAAGGCAATCCCGAGGCCAGCTTCGGGCCCATCCCCGACCAGGGTGAATACAAGTTCGCCCTGCCGCTCAAGGCAGATCAGACCGGCAAGATCACGATCACGGCCAAGGTCGAGGGCGGCGGTCTCAAGGATGGCGAGCGTCGGAGTGTGAACGTCCTCGAGCCCCTCGTGCCCGCCGCCATCAGCGGTGCGCTCCAGATGCGCAACGGCGGCGCCAACATCACGATCCCCGTTCCCCCGGGCGCCAAGGGCGAAGCCAGCCTCGTGCTGCGGCCCGTGGCGGGCCTCGAGCAGCTGATGGTGCCGAGCCTGCCCTACCTCATCCAGTTCCCCTACGGTTGTGTGGAGCAGACCCTCAGCAGCTTCATGCCCAATGTGCGCATCGCCACCATGGTCAAGGCGGGCGCCATGCCGCCGGTGGACTGGAAGAAGCTGACGGACCTCGACAAGAACATCCGCGAGGGCGTCTTCAAGGTCTATGGCTACCAGCTGCCCAATGGCGGCTGGGGGTGGTGGTCTCCCAAGGACTTCGGTCCGGAGAGCAATCCCCACACGACGGGCTATGCCATCCAGAGCCTCGCGGCGATGAAGAAGCTCGGCTACGAGGTGGACGACAAGGTCTTCCGCAACGGCCGGGGCGCTGCCCTCTCGGTCTTCCGGCAACTGGCCCAGGCGGCGGATACCCCGACGAACGATCCCAAGGTGGCGCAGCGGGACAGCGCGGGCGATGCGGCCTTCGTGCTGCTGAGCCTCGTGCGGGCAGGGGAGCCTGTCTCGGGGATGCTCGACAGCACCGCCACCAAGGTGCTCCAGAACAAGTGGCAGGGCGGGCACGTGCTGGCCATGACCACCCTGGCGGCGGTGGAAGCGGGTCACCCGAAGGCGGGCGCTTTGCTGGATGCGCTGGAGCAGCGCGTCGTCAGCCGCAGCGGCTTCAGCCTCTGGGAAGGCCGAAAGGAGAACTGGTACGCCTACAACGGCGGCGACATCGTCCCCACCACCTACGCGCTGCAGGCGCTGCTCCAGGGGCGCCCTAAGTCGCCCCACGTCACCCTTGCGGAGGCCTACCTCGCCAGCACCTTCCAGGGCGGCGGCTGGTATTCCACCTGGGCGACGAGTCAAGTGCTGGAGGTGATTCCGCTCTTGGCGAAGGCGCGCCCGCTCCAGTGGGAAGGCACCAACCTGCAGGCGCAGATCGCCGGCGGGCCGAGCTTCGACTTCGCCAAGGTGAAGCTGGATCCCTACGCGTCCTACCGCAGCAAGGCGGCCCGTCCGGGCTTCTACGGCATGAACAGCCCCCAGGCGGTGCAGGTCAACGCCAATGGCTCCGGCCTCCTCGTCTGGACCTACAGCTACCAGGTGGCAGGCGGTCCGGCGCCGGGAGAGGCCGCGGCTTCGGGCCTGCGCCTCGACCTGAAGCGCAGCCTCTGGGCCTTGAAAACGCCGCAGCAGACGGGCAATGCGAGGAAAGGCTGGGTGCGCGTGCCCTGGTCCGGCCAGATGAAGGCCGGGGATGAGGCCTGGATGGAACTGGACGTGAAGGCCAGCCGCACGAGCCAGTACGCGGTGCTGGAGGTGCCGATTCCCGCGGGTCTGGAGCCGATCATCAAGCTCGAAGGCTTCGTGCTGGAGGGCAAGCCCTTCTCGGACGAGGACGCCTCCGAAGGCAACTGGTGGTCCAAGCCGCCACGCATCGAGGTGCATCCCGACAAGGTGGTCTTCCTCTTCAACCACCTCTCCAGCTGGGACAGCACCAAGGCCCGCGTGCTGCTGCGCGCCGGGCTGCCGGGCACCTACACCTTCCGACCCGCCAAGCTCAGCCTGATGTCCAACGAGACCCAGTGGACCACGTGCCCAGGCACCACGGTGACCGTGCAGGAAGGAGGCAAGTGATGCGCCGCATCCTGTTCAGTTCGCTCCTGGTGCCTGCGGCCCTGTTCGCCCAGGCGCCGAAGGCCACGCCCCCGAAATACACCTCCCATCCCGCCTCCTGGAAGCTGGAACTGCGCCAAGTCCCCGGCGGCTGGACGACCCAGGGTCGGATCGAGGCGGAGTTCAAGCTGGTGGATCCCACGGATCCCGATCCGCCGAAGCCTGGCAGCAGCGTCGACTACGATCCGGATGTGGAAGAGCAACCGGAGCGGCAGAAGGAGAACAAGTGGCCGGACCGCCCCACGGTCAAGCTCCTCTACTGGTTCAACGGCGAGCGCCGGGAGCTGCAGACGACGGTGGGCTATGCCACCACGGTGGAGCTGGAGGGGCAGAACGGTGAGAACCGGCTGGAGGTGCGGGTTCCCGGCAGCGGCCAGCACGCCACGCGCACCTGGTACGCCATCACCACTCGGGACCGTTTGCTCATCCGCCTCTCCGAGGTGGACGAAGGCGAGGGCCACGGCTGGTGGGGGGGTGGCCTGCAGGTGGTGGAGCCGGACCATACCGAGAGCATCGGCTACGAGCCCACCCCGAGCGGCGGCAAGAACCGTGGGGACAGCTACATCCACGCCAGCCCTCTGCCAGGCACCTACACCGTACGCTGGTTCGATGGCTCCCAGGGCGTCGAGGGCTACGAGTGGGGCGGCGGCTACTACGGCGGCAACCGCAAACCCAAGAAGGTTCGGGTGGAGGTGGTCCTGGACCCCGGCACCGAGCAGGAGCGCCGCTGGAGCTTCGAGCGTCTCATCATTCCCGGCACGCGCCGCGTGACCCTTGGCAGCTTCGACGTGGAGGGTTAACCGTCCTTGGGGGCGGGGCAGGGCCTTCCGATAGAGGAACCGGGCCTGCCTTGCCGTGGTTCTGACGCGACGAGGCGGATGTGGCCCTTCCGAGGCCCTCCATGGTGCATCCCCCGACTGGAACCCCTGACCCTGCTGGCCCCGCAAGGCGAAAGGGGGACGGCATGACTCCGGGCACCCAGGTCGGCCGCTATCGCATCGACCATCTGGCGGGCCGCGGGGGCATGGGGGAGGTCTTCAAGGCCTGGGACACGCTATTGGAGCGGCATGTGGCGCTCAAGGCCATCCCGTCGGACGTGGTAGAGGACGAGGAAGCTCGGGTGCGGTTCCATCGCGAGGCCATGGCCCTGGCTCAACTGAATCATCCACACATCCTCCAGGTCTATGATGTGGTGGAAGTGGCGGGTCGGACGTTTCTGGCCCTGGAGTGGGTCGAAGGGACACCGCTGGATCATCTGCCGGAGCCCTTATCGCTGGTGGCTGTCCTGGACCTCTGGCTCCAGGCCGCACAGGCCTTGGCGGCTGCCCATGCGAAGGGGCTGGTGCACCGGGATCTGAAGCCCGGCAACCTCATGCTGGATGGCGAAGGACAGCTCAAGGTGCTCGATTTCGGACTCGCCCACCGGGCGGGAGCCAAACCCGAGTCGGTGTCCTCTGGAGCCATGGGTACGGGAAGCACCCCCGCACGCCCGCTGAGTGAGGTGCTCGGAAGCGACCTTGCCACGGGGCTCTATGCCGTTTCCACGCCCACGGTGCCCAAAGGGCTCACGGAACATGCCACGGTGCAGGGTTCCTTCGCGGGGAGCCCGCGTTACGCCTCGCCGGAACAACTGCGCGGAGAAGCCATCACCGCGGAGAGTGATGTCTGGTCCCTGGGCATCACGCTGTGGGAACTGGTGTTCCACACGTCGCCCTTCCCTGGGCATGGGCTCGCCTACATGAAGGCCGTACTGGAGGGCGGACGCGAGGCGATGCCCACCCAGCCCCTGTCCCGTCCGCTGCGGAATCTCCTGGAGCGCATGCTGGATCCCGTGGCGGAGCGTCGTCCCAGCACCTCGGTCCTGGCGGAGGCGCTGCACGCGCTCCTTCATCCCAAGACCACGCTGCGTTGGGTTGCTGCCCTGGTGGGGGCCGTGGGACTCACCGCGGCTCTGGGCTACGGCCTTTTCGCCCGGGGGGTGGCGGCGGACCTCGTGCGGAATCGCCCGGCCCGGTTGGCGGTGTTCCCGATCCAGAACGCCTCGGGTCGGGCGGATCTGGAGGTCTACTGCCGCTGGATGCTGCCGGACCTGATGGTCCGCAACCTGGGGGCCAGTGGGAAGCTGGTGGGCATCGACGGGGAGGACGTCCAGAAGGCCGTTCAGCGTTTGAGGATCAAGGGGTTCCAGGGGACTGAAGTGGCCCAGGCAGAGCGCGTTGCCGCGGCGGTGGGTGCCACGCTCACCGTGTCCGGGCGCCTCGAGAGTGCCGAGGGACGCCTTCGGTTTGCCTTCGAACTGCGGGATGCCCAAGGCCGAGTTCGCCATCGGCAGACCATCGAGGCCCCTCGGGGCGTCCAGGGTTCCCTTCCCCAAATGGCCTTCGACGCGGCGCGTTCCGTCGCCAAGGCCGTGGATCCCCTCGGTGCCTTTCCCGTCCAGCCTCCAGAAATCCTGGACGAGGCGTCCTTCCAAACGCTGACGGAGGGGGTCACGGCCTTCTCTCAAGGCGAGTTCAAGACCGCCGAACCGCGCTTTCGCGAGGTGGCCTACCGTCACCCCCGGTATGTGCCAGCGGTGCTCTTCTATGCCCGGAGTCTGGCGCGACTTGGCACTCAGCCCTCTGAACCCGTCTTCCTGTGGGCCCGCATGAGCGCCCAGGCGCAAGGGAACCGCACCGATGAACTGCGTGCCCTAAGCGGCTACGCCCTCCGCCTGACCGAGCGGGGGGACCGCAGCGCGGCCATGGAAGCCCAACAGCAGGCGCTAAAGCTGGCCGAGTCCCTGCGGGATCCCGACCATCTGGGCACCGTGCTCTCCGCCCTGGGCGTGCTGCTGCACCAACAGAACCGATTGCCGGAGGCCAGATCCCACTTCGAACGGGCTCTCGGGTGTTTCCAGCAGGCCCAGGATCGCCATGCCATGTCCCGCCTGCTCAATAACCTTGCGGTCATGGACAAGGGGGAAGGGCGCCTGGAGCAGGCGGATGCCCGTTATCACCAGTCCCTGGATACGTGCCGCGAGATGAAGGATCGCTGGGGCGAGGCCGTGGCGCTCAACAACCTGGGGGATCTCTCGATGATTCGTGGCCGCATGGCGGAGGCGCGGCAGCAGTTCACCCAGGCGCTGGACATGCGCCGGTCCGTGGGGGACGCCAGTGGTGAGACATACAGCCTCGTGGGTCTGGGCAGTGTCAGTCAGGCGGAAGGAAACCTGACGGAAGCTCGACGCTTCCAGGAGGCGGCCCTGGCGCAGGCTCGGAAGCTGCAATTGCGCCCCATGGAAGGTCTGGCGCTCTACAACCTCGGGGAAGTCTCCCGTGCCACTGGGGCCTGGGGCGAAGCCATGGGTTTCTATCGCGACGCCCAGCGCCTGCATCGAGACATGAAGGACGATGACATGGTCGCCTACGCCCTTGCGGGAGAAGCGGAATGCCTGGTCCGGGAGGGCATCGGCGGATTGGGCGCGGCGAAGGCCCTCTTCCGGGAGGCCAAGCTCAAGCACCCAAGTGATACGCCCTACCTGCTTCGGGCCCAGGCTTGGATCGCCAAGGCTTCGGGCGATCCCGCCGCAGCCGCTCTGTTCCAGAAGGCCCTGGAGGAATCCCGAAAACAGGCCCCGGAACTGGTGCGAGAGCTGAGTTCCCTGCGCTGAGTCGAAAACGGAACACCTGAACCGACCTTGTTTGCTCCGGCTCAATCCAGGTCCCGCACCAGTCGCACAAAGTTCTGGATGCGAACCACGTCCCCCTGAGGTCCTCGGCCGTAGACGGGTTTGCCATTGGCATCCGTTCCAAGGCGATGGTCGGTGACACTGCCCTGCTTGGGATCGCTGCGCTGGGCGCCGGCACCATGAACATCCAGAAGCTGATAGGTGCTGCTTCCCTGGAGTTGCATCCAGCCCAGGGCGCGACCAAAAGCCACATAGGCCGCGGGGATGCCATCCCGGGTGCCGTCCTTGAAGCTCGTGCTGGTCCAGTAGAAGGGATAATCCGTGCTACCGGCTTCGTCCGGGATGGCCGTGCAGCGGAAGACGGGATCCAGGGCGGGGCCACGCTTCGAGGGGTCGGTGGCGAGGGGGGCACGGCTGTAGTCGAGGAGGCTCTGCAACTCTTTGGCGTTGGGCATCCGCCAGTCGTCATGCCCCAGATGCTTGGCGGCATTCCTGGCCTGAACCCAGGCGAGGGCGGTTTGCCAATCCATCCCGATCCCACTGTCGGTCTGTGCCCACATGAGCCCGGTGGCGCTGTCGCTTACGGTGCCGTCTCCCAGGTCCTGGAATGCATTGACGCCATAGGCGGCGTTGCCGCGCACGTAGCGCACGTAGTTGCTGCTGGTGGTGGGGTAGCCCTTGATCCGGCCATCCGCAAAGTTCACCCCGAAGGCGGCCATTTGGCCCGTCATGATCGGTGCGGCGGTAAGGGTTGCGGACCAGTCCTGGCAGTCGATCACCCTGCTGCCCGTGCTGCTGTTGCCCGTGGGCCCATAGGCGAACCCGAAGACCTGGGTGTCGATGAAGGGGATGAAGCCGTCGAGGCTCGTCAGGCTCGGCCCCTGGGCGCCTGTGAACTGGATGAGGGAGTAGAGCTCCTTGAGGGTGGGCATTCGCCAATCCGCATGTCCTCCCACCCGGCAGGCGGCGGCGCCCGATGCGGCTTGAGCCCATGGAACCTTGGAGCCTCGCGCCTGGACCCACATGAGGCCGGTGTTCGAGTCCGTCACGGTGCCATCGGCCCCGTCCTGGTAGCTGGGTCGCAGTCCACCATGCTGGCCGTCCTGGCCATAGAAGGGGGCTCCAGGGGCGGGCGCGGCGATCTCCCCGGTGGCGTTGTAGCAGGCGGATTGTCCGGTATCCACGATCGGGTAGCTTCGGGTCGTGGGTGCCACGGGCCTCGAGGCGGTGTAGCTCCAGGTATAGGTGGCCGGGTAGCTGACCGCGCCACCCGAGCTCACGGTGCGCTGCCGGAAGGACAGGCTGACCCCCAGATCCGTCGCGCCGGTGCCACTCACTTCCACCAGGAGGTAGCCGTTGGACATGGCGTGGAAGAGGCCCGTGGGCGCGAAGCCTGAGTTGGCGCCGTTGTAGCGGAACTGGTCGAAGGGTGTGCCACCCCCGGTACCCACCACCATCTGGTGGAGGTCGTTATCGGCGATGCCGTCCCCGTCATCGATCCGGGCATGGTCGAAAAAATGGTCGTGGCCGCAGAGGTAGACCTTGGCGCCGGCCTTGGCCAAGCCTTTCCAGAAGGCGTCCCGCGCCGTCGCATCATCATCCAGTCCATCGGCGTGGAAGACCTTGAACGCTGGCTCATGGCCGAAGACGAACACATGGGGTCGCGTGTTGGCGGTGAGCTGGGCGTCCAGCCAGGTCTGGTTCACCCGATGGAGGTTGAGGTAGGTGTCGAGTCCCACGAAGTAGGCGTTCTGGTAGGTGAAGCTGTAGGTCAGGTTGGTTTCGGCCGTGGGGCCGTTGGAGGGAAGGGCCCAGTCGCCGGTGAAGGCCGCATTCCATGTGTCGACACTGCGATTGGCATCCGCCTCATGGTTGCCACGGATCGGATAGATGCCGATGCCCGCTGCGCGTAGGGGCGCCACCAGGGCCTTCCAGGTGCTGAGTTGGGTCGCGAAGGTGGCGGCGGAAGCCGCGGCTCCGGATTCCACAATGTCCCCAGGCAGGAGCACCAGCTTTACGCCATCGCTGACCATGGCGGAGGCCATCTCACCGAGCAGGCTGGAGCTGGGCACATGGGTGTCCCCTACCACGGCAAACCGCCATGCCGTCGACAGGGGAATGGAGGCATTCACGGTCACAGCGGTCGGCTCGGTGTGGGTGCTGGTGCCGCCAGGCCCCGTCACCGTCAGGCTCACGGCGAAGGCTCCAGAGGCAGTGTAGGTGTGCGTGGGGTTGGCGGTGGTGCTGGTGCCCCCATCCCCGAACGTCCAGATGCGGCCCGTGATGCTTCCGCTGGAGGTGTCCGTGAATTGCACCTCAAGAGGTACCGAGCCCTTGGTCGGGTTCAGGGTGAAGGCCGCCAAGGGGGCCGAGGCTGGGGCAGGGGCGGAAGTGGAGGCGGCATCAGCCCCTGAACTTCCGCAGCCCAGCAGTGCGGACACCACCAAGCAGCCCCCGATGAGAAGGCCTTTCTGACGCATGCACCACCCCGCTCAGGATTCGCTCCCTGTTCTGGGGATGGACCGGTGTCGGCGAGACAGGGTTGAGGCGGGGGGGGCCTTTCGCTTCTGGACCCGGCTGTGGGTGATTCAACAGCGGCGGATCGGAGCCTCGGTTTGAGGTTCACAGCAGGTCGGGCAGTTCCTTGGATAAAGGGAGCTGTGGGATGCATGGCTTGCGGGCGCCTAGAGGCGAAGGGGTGCTTGTAAAATACCTGTACGCCTGCTAGTCTAAGCAGTCATGTTGATCCACCCCAGGACGCTGTGATTCCCCATTTCCAGGTCCATGAAGGCTGATCGACCCGTTGCCGAGGAGGGCACCATACTGAAGCTCAAGAGTGAATTCATGTCGAATTTCGAAGACGAAAGCGCTGGCGCGAAAGCCCTGCAGGCGATGTGGGAAGAGCGTTGGACCCGGCGAGGAGCCGTTGGAAAACAGGACTGGTTTCAGCGTCACGGTGAATTGCCGCCTGAGATCTGTCCCATGCTGAGTGCCGGGAACTAGTCCAAAGGCGCGGGGAGCCTGAGCTCCCGTGATTGAGCGGATTCCCACTTACAACTTCGCAGTTTCATCAGGCCCCCGAACGGGGGCCTGATTCATGAGGCGAGTGATGCTGTCGTGAACGGAGGGGTGAAGGTGCACCCACTTCAGGGGCTGTGGCTCCTAGCGCTTCAGGATCAGACTCACCACCGTCTTGTCATTGCCGCCCATGTTCACCAGGATCCCGTGGTCCGCCTTCAGGTCCAGTTGGGCGGCCCCGCCGCGACCGGTGAGCTGCTTCCAGAGGTCCACGGCCATGCGTACGCCCGTGGCGCCCGTTGGATGGCCAAAACCCACGAGGCCGCCACTGGTATTCGTGGGGAAGCGTCCGCCGGGTTTGGTGTCTCCCGCCAGGACCAAGTCCACACCCGCGCCCGGAGCGGCGTATCCAAGCGCTTCCAGGCTGAGAATTCCGGTGATGGAGAAGCAGTCGTGAACTTCCGTGGTGCCGATGGCGTCATTCCCGATGCCCGCCATGGCTTTGGCGGCTTCTACCGCGCGGCGGCTGGTGGAGAGCGCGGCGAGGTCGTCCGGTGGTGCGGTGAGGTCGGAGACGGCATGTCCAAGGCCCACCAGTTCCACGGCGTCCTTCCGGTCAATGCTCAGTTTCGCGAGACCTTCCGCGCTGCACACGACTATGGCCGCAGCGCCATCGCTCACCTTGGAGCAGTGCGCGAGGTTCAGGTGCTCGCAGAAAGTGGCGGCATCGCAGGGGGTCGAGCCGACTTTCATGAGGTCCTTGGTGACGTTGGCGAATTCTTGCGCCAATGGGTTGCGACGGGCGGCCTCCACCGCGGCCGCATACCAAGCGGCCATGGCCTTATGGGTGCGCTCCCCGCCGAACTTCGCCTTGTAGGCTCCGGCCCGCTCCGAGAACTTGCCCGGGAAGAAGAATGCCGGGCCGTCCTTGCGCTCGCCCGCGAACCAGCCGGCACCGCCCAGGATGTCGGCCCCATAGACGGCCTTCACCGTGTTCTGCACCTCGACCCCCATGACCAGAACAGAGTCCGCGAGGCCTGACAGGACGCTCTTGATGCCCGAGACGAGCGCCAGACCGCCGGAGGCACAGGCCCCCTCAGTGCGCAGCATGGGTTTGCCGACCAAGGCAGGATCGATCATGGGAACCAGTGCCCCCAGGTGTCCCTGGTGGTTGAAACGGGCGGCCATGAAGTTGCCGATGACGCCTTCGTCAATCGCGGCCGCACCGCAGGTCTGAGCCAGGGCGGCGAGACCCGCTTCCTTGATGTAGTGCTCCAGGCCCGGGCGCGGCTTGCGGGGGTGGAACTCAGGGCGCCCGGGGCCGAGGCTCACGGTGTAAGCGCCGGCGGCGAGGTAGATGGGTTTGGGCAGGCGAGACATGGCGCAGTCCTCAGAGGTATTCGTTGACCGGTCCGTAGGCGTGGAAGAAACCCAGGGTGAGCACCTGGTTCACGTGCTCGGCCTGTTCCGCGACGCCCTGCGTCACGAGCTTCAAGGCTGCGGCCCGGCTGGCGGCGGCGTGGCGGCGGGCGAGGTCAGCGCCGAGGCCTTCGGCCTGTTTCAATGCCCCGAGGGCGGCGGCCAAGGTGGCTTCCTTGTCCAGATCCCGCTGCACGGCGCCCCAGGTGGGGGCCGGCGATGGGCGGGGGCCCAGCGCGTCCAGCCAAGTCGGATCGAGCGTCACGTAAGCCTTGGCATCCGGGTCGAAGACGCCCACGGGCTTGGCGCCTTCGTATTTCAGAAATCCGTCCTTCTGTGCGCCCAAGGAGGTCTGACCACCCTTCACGCCGAGGGCCATCATTCGATCCACAAGTTCGCTGTGCAGGCCGTCGTGGAGGTAGGAGTCCATGACCTTGAGGATGAGCTGGAAGACGTCGATGCCCACGTAGTCGATGAGCTGGAAGATGCCCATGGGGCGGATGAGCCAGTCCCGGCTGACGGTGTCCACCAGGGCGAGGGCCTTGGGCAGGCCATGCTCGGTGGCCAGGGCTTCGGCTTGGCGGATGCCGTGGAGGCCATCCCGCATGAAGTGGCCGTTGCCGATGAAACCGGCGATGTCATTCGCCGGAACGACGGTCTTGCCTAACAGGGCTGCGAGGGCGTGGGTCTGCTTCACCAGTTCCGGTTCGCATCCCTCCGGCGTGATGACTTCGATGAGCTTCTGCACCGCCGGCGGGTTGTAGAAGTGGCAGCCGATGAGGCGTCCAGGGATGCCTGCGGCCTTCGCCAGTCCGCCGAGGGGAATGGAGCTGGTGTTGCTCAGGAAGAACGTGTCAGGGCCACAGAGCCCGGCCAACTCGCTGAAAAGGTTGGTCTTCAGATCCTCCCGTTCGAGCGCGGCTTCGAAGACGAAGTGAGCGTCCTTGGCGAGCGCCAGGGTCGTGCCCGCGCGCACCTGGCGCAGGCCCGCCCACGCAAACGCCTCGATCATCTCCCCGTTCTCGACAAGTTCCGCGCGGTGGTGGAAGGCGGCGCGCAGGCGGCCAATGGCCTTCTCGGCCTCTTTTTGCAGCTGCTCTCGCAGGTAGTCCAAGAGGCCCTGCAGGTTCTGGTGGCTGATGTCGATCAGGTTCAGCACGAAGAGTCGGTCGGGACGCTCGATGGCCCGCCAGGCCAGCTCCCGCGCCAGCAGCAGCGAAATGCCGCTGCCCATCTTCCCTGCGGCACCCACCACCGCCACATGTTCAAGCCGTTCGTCGAGGTTCATGGGGACTCCGCAAACATTTGAAATTTCTTTATCCGTGTTTATCCGTGGATAAATCCGCTTTTCCCACAGATAAAAATGAATGAATACGAATTGCTAGATTGGATTTGAATTTGCTATACATGCAGCTGTGCTTATCTGCTGTGAAAAGGAATTTTGTCCGTGGATGAACACGAATGAAAGCTGGTAAGTGATTTGTTTGAGGCTCATGGCTTTCGGTGCTTATCCGTGGTCAGCCTTTCTGCGTGTCATCGGGTCATTTCCCAAGGAAGTTGGCGGGGCGTTTGTCGAGGAAGGCCTGCATGCCCTCCTTCTGGTCCTGGCTGCCGAAGGAACGGGCGAAGAGACGCGTTTCCAGCTCAAGGGCCAGGGGCAGGCCAAGGTCGAGGCCCTGGTCCACTGCCTGTTTGCAGCGGGAGAGGGCAAGGGGTCCCTTATGGACAAGGGCTGTCGCGATAGCGCGGCAACGCTCCATGAGCGTCTCCGGTTCGACCACCTCTTCCACGAGCCCCCATGCCAGTGCCTGTGCAGCATCCAGCGTGGCGCCCGTGAGCAGCAGGTATTTCGCGCGGGCGGGTCCGAGGAGGCGCGGGAGGCGCTGCGTGCCGCCGAATCCCGGAATGACGCCGAGGTTCACTTCCGGCTGACCCACCTTGGTCTTTTCGCTCGCGATGCGGAAATCGCAGGCGAGGGCCAATTCGAAGCCTCCGCCCAGGGCGAACCCGTTCAACGCCGCGATCACCGGGCGCGGAAATGCGGCGATGCGGTTGAAGACGCTCTGGCCGAAGTGAGCAAAGGCTTCTGCCTGATCCGGGCCGAAGTTGGCCATTTCCCGGATGTCGGCTCCAGCCACAAAGGCCTTTCCGGCGCCCGTGAGGATGACGCAACGAAGGTCGTCCTCGGTTTCAAGGCTGCCGAAGACGCGGTCCAGTTCTTCCAACGTGGCGCGATTCAGGGCGTTAAGGGCCTCCGGCCGGTCCAAGGTGACCAGAGCGACGGGGCCTTCACGATCGACACGGACTGTCATATCTGACCTCTGGGAAAAGAAGGATTCACCACGGAGACACGGAGATCACGGAGGAAAAGCCGAGAAGAAGTGAATCAAGAAGATGTTGTCATCCAGGGCGAGGAGCGGGTTGTGCGGCCTTTGGGTTGGTGCATGGCCCATCGCCAAGCTCCCTCATTTCTCTGTGTCCTCTGTGGTGAGTCTGTTTTTCAAAGCAGCTTGGCGATGGTTGTGAGCTGCATGAAGCTGGTGCCTTCGTAGATCTTTCCGACCTTGGAGTCCCGGAAGAACTTCTCCGCCGGGTAGTCCTTGGTGAAGCCATAGCCGCCGAACAGCTCCAGGCTTTCGCTGCTGACGTACTCCGCCACCTGGCTCGCGAAGAACTTCGCCATGGCGGCCTCCTTCACGAATGGCAACTTCGCGTCCTTCAACCGCGCGGCGTTGTAAGTGAGCAGCCGGGCGGCCTCGATGCGGATGGCCATCTCGGCGAGGCGGCTCTGCACCAGCTGGAAGTTGAAGATGGCCTGGCCGAACTGCTCGCGTTCCTTCGTGTAGGCCAGAGCGGCGGCATGGGCGCCTTCGGCCAACCCCAGCATCTGGGCGGCGATGCCGATGCGGCCCTCGTTGAGCGTCTCGATGGCCACCTTGTAGCCTTTGCCGACTTCGCCGAGCACCTGCTCCTTGCCGACCCGCACATCCTCCAGCACCAGTTCACAGGTGGAGGAGGCGCGGATGCCCAGCTTGTCCTCCTTCTTTCCCACGCTGAAGCCCGGCATGCCGCGCTCCACGAGGAAGGCGGTGATGCCCTTGTAGCCTGCCTCGGGATTGACGGTGGCGAAGATGATGAAGAGATCCGCCTGGCCGGCATTGGTAATCCAGAGCTTGCTGCCCCGCAGGATGTATCCGTCGCCGTCGGGGATGGCACGGCACTTGAGGCCGAACGCATCCGAGCCGCTGCTGCCTTCCGATAGCGCGTAGGCGCCGATGATTTCCTTGCAGAGGCGGGGCAGGTAGCGCTGCTTGATGTCCTCGGAACCCCACTTGATGAGGGCGTTCTCCACCAGCGTGTTCTGGACGTCCACGAGGACACCGACACTGGGGTCGACCTTCGAGAGCTCCTCGATGACAAGGATGGCGCTGAAGAATGTGGAGCCCAGGCCGCCATATTGTTCCGGCACTTCGATGCCCATGAGGTCCAACTCGAAGCATTTCTTGATGAGCTCCGGGTCCATGACCTGGCTCTCGTCCATGGCCATGCGCCGGGGCTCCAGCTCGGACTGGGCAAAGTCCGCCACAGCTTCCTTGAAGGCCAACTCGTCTTCGCTCAGGAGGGAAAGGGGTTCGCTCATGGGAGCTCCTTGGGAAACGTTCAGACGCCCCGGCGGTAGCGTCCGCCGAGCTCGAAGAGGACTTGGGTGATCTGGCCGAGACTGGCGACGCGCACCGCATCCATGAGGACGTCAAAGGCGTTGCCGCCCTCACGCACGGTCTGGCGAAGCCGTTCCAACACCGCTGGTGCAGCCTCGGCATGGGCGGATTGGAAGGCCTGGAGCTGATCCAGGCGAGCGGCCTTCTCGGCATCGGTGGCGCGGCTGAGTTCCGCATGGGAAGTGGGTTCCGGCTCGCCTTCCGCCACAAAGGTGTTCACGCCCACGACCGGCAAGGTCCCGTCGTGCTTCAGGCGTTCGTAGTGGAGGCTCTGCTCCTGGATCTTCAGGCGCTGGTACTGGTGCTCCATTGCCTTGAGCACACCCCCGCGGGCATCCAGGGCCAGGAATTCCTCCAGCACGGCGTGTTCGACAGCGTCTGTCAGCTGCTCCAGGAAATACGAACCCTGCCAGAGGTTCTCGCTGCGATAGAGGCCGAATTCCTGGGTCAGGATGCGCTGGATGGCCATGGCGAGGCGCACACTCTCCTCGGTGGGCGTGGTGATCGCCTCGTCATAGGCGTTGGTGTGCAGGCTGTTGCAGTTGTCCGTGAGGGCTGTGAGCGCCTGCAGCGTCGTGCGGATGTCGTTGAACTTCATCTCCCGCAGGTGCAGGGAGCGGCCCGATGTCTGCACGTGGTATTTCAATTTCTGGCAGGCTTCCGGTGCGCCGTAGACCTCCTTGAGGGCGATGGCCCAGATGCGCCGCGCCACGCGCCCCAGCACGGCATATTCGGGATCGAGTCCTGAACTGAAGAAGAACGAGAGGTTCGGGCTGACCTGCTCCACGGTCATGCCACGGCTGAGGTAATACTCCAGCAGCGTAAAGCCGTTGGCCAGGGTGAAGGCCAGCTGGGTGATGGGATCAGCGCCGGCTTCGGCGATGTGATACCCGCTGATGGAGACACCGTAGTAGTTCCGCATGCGATGCCGCACGAGGAAGTCCTGCACGTCGCCCATGAGGCGCAGGGCGAAGGGCACGCTGAAGATGCAGGTGTTCTGGGCCTGATCTTCCTTGAGAATGTCTGCCTGCACGGTGCCGCGTACCGCGCAGAGGGCCTCCTCGCGCAGCTTCGCGGCGATGCCCTCGGGCACATCCTCCCTGCCCGTATCGCGTTTCCAGTGATCCGTGGCCTGATCGATCACCGTGTTGAAGAACATGGCGAGGATCACCGGTGCAGGACCGTTGATGGTCATGCTGACGGAGGTGCTCGGTGCCAGCAGGTCGAAGCCTGCAAAGAGGGTCTTCATGTCGTCGAGGGTGGCGATGGAGACGCCGGATTCGCCCACCTTGCCGAAGATGTCGGGGCGCTCTGCGGGATCTTCGCCGTAGAGCGTCACGCTGTCGAAGGCGGTGCTGAGCCGATGGGCTTTCTCCCCGTGGCAGAGGAAGTGGAAGCGTCGGTTGGTGCGCTCAGGGCCGCCCTCACCGGCGAACTGGCGCTTGGGATCCTCGTCCGTGCGTCGGAAGGGAAAGACGCCTGCGGTGAAGGGATAGGCGCCGGGGACGTTCTCCAGACGGAGGAAGCGTACCGCTTCGCTCCAGCGGTCGGTGCGGGGCAGGGCCACCTTGGGCACCTTCGTACCGGAGAGGGTGGTGGTGCACATGGGCACGTCCACCCTGTGGCCCCGCACCACATAGCTGGCGGACTCGCCCCCGTACCGGGTCTTCAGATCCTCCCAGGCTGCGACAGCGTTTGTCACATCGGGATCTGGCCATGTGCCCGTCTGCAGGGTCGCGTGGGCCTGGGCCAAGTCCGCCCGTTTCGCCAGATCCTCGGTGCGGCTGTGATGCCCACGCACGGACTGCACGATGGCCTGGAGGTAGCGGCTGCGTTCCGGCGGCAGGATGGGGGATGCAGGCGTGAAGGCCGCAGCGCCGGGATCCGGCAGGGCAGTCCCCAAATCGAGACCGAGAGGGGCCAACAGCGGCAGGAGGGCTCGGTAGAGCCGGTCCACGCCGGGATCTCGGAAGCGACCAGCGCAGGTTCCGAAGACCGGCACTTGTTCGTCCGGCAGATCGTGGGGCAGGGCGCGGTTGCGCCGCACCTGTCGGCGCACGGCGGCGAGAGCATCCACGGAAGGGGCATCCTCGAATTTGTTGAGGACCACGAGGGCCGCGTCGTCCAGCATGGAGATCTTTTCCAGCTGCGTGGCGGCGCCAAACTCCCGCGTCATCACGTAGATGGGCACATGGCACATGCGGATGATGGCGGTATCGCCCTGGCCGATGCCCGGCGTTTCTACCACCACCAGATCCGCACCGGCCTGGCCAAGCAGGGTCGCCGCTCGACGCACCGTTGGCACGGGATCCTGACCCTCGCCGATGGCGAGGCTGCGGAAGAAGATGCGCGCGTCCCCGGCGCTGTTCATGCGCAGGCGATCTCCCAAGAGCGCACCGCCCGACTTTCGACGGGTGGGATCCAGCGCCAGCACCGCGATGCGCAGGGACGGCTGATCCTCCAGGAACCGCAGCAGCAGTTCGTCTGTGAGCGAGCTCTTGCCTGCGCCGCCGGTGCCGGTGAGGCCGATGACGGGCACGGGAAGGTCTCCCTGGGCTGCGACATCCTCGAGGGCCACGGTCAGCGCCTGGGACAAGTGGCGGCGGTCTTTCCAGTCGGGCGTGACACGCGCGGATTCCAGGCGCGGCTCCAGCCGCCCCAGCAGATCAGCGATCATGCCTTCCACTCCGAGCCGAAGGCCGTCGTCCGGCGTGTAGATCTTCGCCACGCCCTGGGCTTCGAGCGCCGTGGCTTCCTCGGGGATAATGACGCCGCCGCCGCCGCCGAAGACGCGTACGCGCCCTGCACCCGCGGCCTCCAGAGACTGGACTAGAAAGGGGAAGAAGGCCGTGTGCCCGCCCTGGTAGGACGAGATGCACACGCCGTCGGCATCCTCCTCCACTGCCGCCTTTACGATCTCCGCCACGCTGCGGTTGTGTCCCAGGTGGATGACCTGGGCGCCCGCACTCACCAGGAGGCGGCGGACGAGGTTGATGGCGGCGTCATGCCCATCAAACAGGGCGGTGGCGGTGACGATGCGGGGCTGGACCATGGGGCTTTCGAGCGCAGGGCGTGCGCCGGGGCAGACGTTTACTTGGGGGGTCATAAAGAGCGGGTTGCGGCTTGGATGCAGACCCATCGGCAGGGGTTACCGACCCGCTGAATCCTTAACGGGGATATGCGCTCTCTGACCGCGCGTGGCGCGGTTGGATCGTGGCGAGAGCCTGCGTCAGAGGCCGCGGTCCGCCAGGAACGAGGCGATGGCCTCCAGGGTGGCCTCAGGGGCCTCCATGTGGGGAGCGTGGCCGCAATCCGGCATCAGGCGCGCGTCTCCTCCCGTCCGTCGTGCGATGGTTTCCATCTGATCCGGCAGACCGTATGGGTCCTCGGCGCCTTGCAGGGCCAATACCGGGCAGCGAATGGCATCCAGTTCGGCTTCGATAGACCAGCTTCGCCAGTCGGGATCGAGCCACGTATCGTGCCAACGGCGAAAGAGCGCATCGGTATTTGCGCCGTGGTATTTCGTGAGCCGCTGGGCCAGGTCACCCCCACGGTAGGCACGTCCAGCGGAGGCCACCCCCGCCAGGGTGCGCTCGTCCACTCGGACATGCGCCGCCAGGGTGATGACCCCGCTCACCCGCTCCGGAAAGCGCGCCGCGAATTGGAGCGCCAGGGTACCGCCATCGCTGTGGCCCATGAGCAGGGGGCGCTCCAGGCCGAGGGCATCCAGCACCGCAGGAAGCACTTCCGTGGCCTCCTGTTCCAGCCAGTTCGAGGGCCAGGGTTCGCTCGCGGGGGAGGAGCGCCCGTGCCCCTGGCGCTCATAGGCGAAGACGCTGCAATTCCATGTCTCAGCGAGGGTTTGCGGAAAGGTCCGCCACAACTCGATGGAACCGAGGGCCTCATGCAGAAGCAGTACAGGATGCCTGGGTTTATCGAGTCCCCATCGCTGCACTGGCAGGACACCTGCCGCAACATGGATGGAGGACGTTCGATTCGGCATCCCGGCCTTTCGGCTTACTTTAGACATGAAATGAGGGGGCGTTCTGCCCCCCCCTCTTCACATCTGCAGTAAGGCAGCACTACTTGATGTTCTTCAGGCTCGGATCTTTGAGCATCTCGGCCACTTCGCCTGCATGTTTTCCGCTGGGAGCAAGCTCCAGATACTTCTGGAAATTGGCCTTGGTGCCCTTCAGGTTGCCAAGGCTAAACTCGGCCATGGCCAGAAGATAGTAAGCTTCAGCGTATTTGGGATCGATGGCGATGGTCTTTTCGCAGTTCTTCTTCGTACCCGCCATGTCGTTTTTGTTATAAGCCTCGGCCGCAGCGTTGTAGGTCTTCTCGGGGCGGGGACCCACGATGGCCTCGGCTTCGGCCTCATATTTCTTGGCTCCTTCCGTATCGCCCTTGAACTCTGCAATCTTCGCCAGATAAACCGGGTAGCGTTCGTCCTTGGCTTCAAGAGCCTTGAACTTCAGAAGCAGGGGCTCCACACGCTCCCACAGCGTCTTGCGCTGGGTCTCATCCGTGGAGCCGACCTCGAAGAGGCAGATCGCATAGACCTTTTCCACCCTGGCAAGCCGCTCAGCAATCTCGCCCTTGAGTTTCTCGTCCTTCGTGACCGAGATGGACTCCTTCATGCTATTCACGGACTCTTCGAGCAGGGGAAGGGCCTCTCCGAATTTCTGGGCATTGACCAACCCAACAGCGCTGTTATATGCGTTGCTGGCCTTTGCTTCCGCGGATGCGCCAGGATCCGCAACGATGGTCCCGGGATTTGATTTCGCGGCTTCTTCTGAGGTCAGCATGACGAAATTTTCGGTGAGGGCCTCACCAAGTGGGATTTTGACTTGCTTCTTCTGTGTGACGAAGCCCTCAGCGGTGACCTCAATATTGAACAGCTTTGGATCCAATCCCACCTGCATGAAGGAGCCGCTGGCCTCCACTTTGATGTCCTTGGTCCATTTAATATCGACCCTGCTCATCTTGATTTGCGCATTAGGGATGGCCTTGCCGGCGGTCGTGGTGACTTTGCCCTGGATGCGCCCCGTCGTCTGACCGGCAAGACTCAGGCCTGCCACGACAACCAAGGCTGCTGGAATGAGGGTACGCATGGTGCCTCCTTTATCGAATTCAATCTTCCCATCAACACGACGGCCTGAGAAGTGGCTGGAGCAAGCTGTGATACGCTTCCGAAACATCATCTTGGTGCAGAGAGTGGTCGAAATGGATTCAAGTTGCCGTCGGCTCCACGCAGGCAGATGCTTGAGTTGGAAAGCCATCATTCCTCAAGGCGACGCAGATTGTTGTATCCAGTCTGCGATGTCTACACAGGAGAACCGCTGATGTTGCATGTCGTCCGCCTTCTGCTGTGGTGCTGCAGTCTCGCAGGAGTGTTGTCAGCACAGGCTCCCGCTGACTCGGAACAACGTCTCCAAGTCGGGGCAGATACCGTCGCCATTGCCTTGGCGCATCGTGCAGAAAAGATGAAAGCCGCGCTATCGCGCGGTGACGCCAAATCTATTGCGGGAGCGGTACAGGACGTGGAGGTTCTCCGGCGCGATCACGGCACGCTGGACATGACTCCTCTGGTGGAATCCCTGACCGTCTGGGCATTGAGCCGTGGAGCGGACGGGCAGGTCGACCTTGGCCTGCAAACGCTACGCCAGATCGAACACTGGGCACCGGGTCATCCCACCTTGATGGGAGCTCGAATCTCCCTGCTTCGCCAACGCGATCTCATGGGTTATATCGAAGGCCTACCGGATGTGATTGAACTGTCCCGACTCCGTCTCACCCATCCCGTGCATCGCTGGCTGTTCGTGATCCATCATCTGGCCTGGTTGCGCGTACTTGTCACAGCGCTCACCCTTGGGTGGGCCTTGGCCTTGGTGATGCGTTACCGCCGCGTGTTTCGCTACCTATGGGAAGAACCGCTCTCCCGATTCATCCCGAATGCCATGGTGAGGGCGTTGGCGGGAGCATTCCTGCTCTCGCTGCCCGTATTGGTCGGGCTTGACCCCATTTTCTGCGCGATGGCTTGGCTGTGGCTGCTCGTCCCCTTCATGCAGAGGCATGAACTTCGAACGGCGATGCTGGTCATCCTTCTTCAGCTCGCCCATCCGCTGCTTTCTCTCCTTGAACCCAAAGCAGTTCAGGTGCCTCGTCCCAGTCTCGAGTCGGTGCAACTTCGTCCTCACTGGAAAGTGATCGACTGGTCCTCGGTAAAGGGGCTTTCCGAGGGCGACCGAGCCTACCTCAAAGGGTGGCAGGCCCTCCAAAACCAAACATGGAGCGAGGCTGAAACGCTGTTCCGGCACCTGGTATCCAAGCACCCCTTCCAACCCGGGGTGTTGAACAACCTCGGAGTGGCCGTCTACCAGCTCGGGCGAACCGAGGAAGCTGATCGTCTCTTTGAGCAGGCCAACAACAAGGGCACCACGACTGAAATCCTGATGAACCAGAGCATTTTGGCCTTCCGAAAGTTGGATTCGAATCTCGGCGCCCAGAAGCAGGATGAAGCCCGGAAAAGCTCTCCGGAACGATACGTCCAACTGCGCGATGCCAGCCAGGCACGCATCGAACAGCGGGCCTTTGCTGTCCCCTTACCTGACACCGCAGAACGCATTGAGGCTCTCGCCCACCACATTGGTGAACCGCAACTGCCATCCGGTGCGAGGTGGGGCCTGGACGCCATGCTCTGGACAGGTGTCCCATTGGCTGCGGTTGCCCTTATGTTCCTCCGTGCTCGGCAGAGTCTGCGCGAAGCTCACCCAACGCAGTGCATCCGGTGTGGCGAAGCGTTCCACACCACTGACAGCCCGGAGCCGGATGTCTGCTCGAAGTGCCATCATCTGTTTGTGTTGAAAGACGGACTTCATGGGGATAGCCGCAAGGCCAAGGTCGAGGACGCTGCGACCTTCCAGACCCAGCAGCGCTGGATCCACAGGACCCTCATCGTGCTGGTTCCAGGACTCGACTTGGTATTCCTCGGCCAGAGCCGCGCGGGTTTCCTCGAGTTCACACTGGTGGCCTTCGCCGCCAGCATGGTCCTTGGAACCGGACGCCTGATGCGCTACCCCGGCGAAGTGCTGCCCGATCCGGTGAGCCTCTGGCTGCCCATCGGCTATGGACTTCTGGGACTCTTCTACTTCCGATCCTGGCTGAAGCTGTTCTTGCGTCGCGGATGAGGTGATTCCATGGCACTCGAAGGCTCCCTGAGAGATTTTGACCTCTTTTCGCTCTTCAACATGATCAAGACCCAGGGCAAGAGCGGCACGCTCGTCCTGACCCGGGGCCAAGAATTCGTGAAGGTCTATTTCGACCAGGGCGACATCGTGGGGTGCGACTCCAACCAGGTCCGCGTGGAGGAACGGGTTGGGGCGATGCTGGTCCGCCTGGGCAGGCTGTCCGGTGATGAACTGGCCGCCATGATCCAGCAGCAGCGACAGACCTTGAAACGAATGGGAACCCTGCTTCTCGAGAGTGGCAAGATCTCTCCGCAGGACCTGCAGGACGCCCTGTTCAACCAGGCCATGTCAATTATTTACCGAACCTTCCGTTGGGTCGAAGGGGACTATCGATTCGACTCGATCCTTCCGTTGGAACTGGATCGTGACAACTTCCCCCCCATTCCCGTGGACACGGTCCTGATGGAAGCCGCACGGGTGATGGACGAGTGGCCGCAGGTGCAGAAGCGGCTCCCCGAACACACCGTGCCCCTTGCCAAGACGCCGGAAGCGAACATGATCCGGCTGGACATCGACCAGGACATGTCGGGTCTGCTCGACGGTCGCCCGTCCAATTTCCAGACGTCCGGGCTCACGCACGAGCAGGAGACCGTCCTCACCTATTTTGCAGAGCCACAATCCATCCAGAGCGTGCTCCAGATCACCCGGTATGACGAACTGGAAACGTGCAAGATCATCGCGGATCTCGTGGACATGCGGCTCCTGGAGATTGCCCCGGGAATCGAGGTCAGGGTTTCACCCTCCTGGCAGGTTCAACCGGAGATCCAGCGGGTTAAGACTGCGCCGGAGCCTGCGACCGGTTGGTTCTGGCTCATGGTGGCGACCTTGATTCTGGTCCCCATCCTGACCTACGTTCCTAGAGCTCGGGTGTCCGTCAACCAGGGTTTGGCCAGCTTTGAATCGGCAGAAGTGTTGGTTCTGGATGACCCACTTACGCTGCAGCGCAAGGCTTGGATCTTCCGGATGGCTTCACCGAAAGATGGAGGTACGGTGCTGTCAAGGCAACTGCATGCGCCGCTCGGAGGTGAGCGAAACCCCGTTCCGGACCTCACCCTGAAGCCTGATCCCCTTCGCTGACTCGATCGGAGCATGGTCTCGTAAAAGGAAGCCCCGTCACGCATGAGCGTTACGGGGCTTCTTCTTCACTAATGCCGCTGACTCAGGAATTCGGTTTGGGGGCGGCGACCCAGGCCACCAGCACGGAAATCCAGTAAAGACCAAGGAGTACCGCGCTGAAGAAGAGGGTCGTCACCACGACATCCCCAGGTGTCAGGAAGGCGGCGGCGATCACGATGATCATGGTCGCGTGTTTCCAGAACTTGAGCATCCACCGGGCGGTGATGAGGCGGAACCGAGTCAGGAAGAACACCAGGACCGGCAGTTCAAACGACACGCCCGTGCCCACCAGCGTATAGATGAAGAGGTCAAGGTAATCCGTCATGGCCAGATTGGCCCGAAGCCCAGCCTGAAGGGCTTCCTGCAACAGGATGTCGGCCATGATCTGGAACGCGTAGCGGTAGGCGAACAGGGCCCCGCCGACGAAGCAACCGCTGGTGGCCAGGATGAATGGCAGGGCCCATTTCCGTTCCCGGTCATAGAGGCCTGGCCGAATAAACGACCAGACTTGATGGAACAGAAGTGGCGCCGTAACGAACATGGACGCCCAGAAGGCCAATCGCATCAATGAGAAGAAGGGTTCCGTGGCACTTGTGAATGCGAAAGGATCCGTCTGTGGGAGCTTCAGTTCCGTCGCGCGCTTGATGAAGACTTCCATGAACGGCTTGGCGGCCAACTTCCAGAGATGGAAGCGGAAGAAATACATCACGCCAAAGCCCGCAACAAGGATGATCACCGCTCGGGTGAGGCGTACGCGTAACTCCTGGAGGTGTTCCAGGAAAGTCATCTCATTGGCCGGAGTCTCGGGCATCGCCATGTTCAGGAGCGCTCACAGAAGAAGTCCGGCCCACGGCGGTGAGGCCAGGGGGCCGGACTCAAAGGGCAAATACTACTTCTTGGCCTTGTCGTCTTCAGTCACGCCTTCGCGGACGGCTTCGGTGATCTCCTTGCCGGCCTTCTTGAACTCACGGATGCCTTCACCCAGGGACTTGCCGAGCTTGGGCAGCTGACTCGGCCCAAAGAGGAGCAGGAGCACCGCTCCAATCAGTAGGATTTCGGTAAAGCCCAAACCAGCCATGTGGATAACTCCGTGCAAGGTTCAACGCGCGAGGGCGGCAATCATCCAGGGTACACCGGAAGACGGCCGATGGAGTGGTAGATCCAGCCCTGTTCACCCATGGCCTTGGGCTGGAAGAGGTTGCGGCCATCGAACAGGACCTTGGACTTCAGTCGGGAGGCGACCGTTCCCAGATCAGCCTTGGCATACTCGGGCCACTCGGTGGCGATGATCAGCGCGTCCGCGCCATCACACGCCAGGAATGGATCCTCACAGTAGGTCACGCGATCGCCGATGCGGGCGCGGACGTTGTCCATGGCCTCGAAATCATGCACCGCCACCGTCGCGCCCATATTCAGGAGGCTCTCGATCAGTTCGAGGCTCATGGCTTCCCGGATGTCGTCCGTGTGGGCCTTGAAAGCGAGGCCCCAGAGCGCAAAGCGCTTGCCGTGCAAAGGCACGGGGTTCCCAGGCTGACCATCGTAATGCTTACGAATCTTGCGGGTCAGAACCTGCTTCTGATGCCGGTTGGCCTCCACGGTGGTGGCCAGGGCCATGAGCGCGTGGCCATACTCGCGACCCGTCTTGAGCAATGCCTGGAGATCCTTCGGAAAGCAACTGCCCCCGAAACCGGGACCGGGATTCAGGAAATACTTCCCGATACGGTGGTCGCTGCCGATGCCCGCCCGCACCATCTCCACATTGGCGCCCACAGTCTCGCAGAGGCCTGCGATTTCGTTGATGAAGCTGATGCGCAGCGCCAGCATGGCGTTGGCGGCGTACTTCGTGAGTTCGGCCGAGCGCACGCCCAT
>CAYQAS010000058.1:0-26915 GCA_964415525.1 uncultured Solibacteraceae bacterium | reverse complement strand
TAACCCTTTGTTATCCTCCGTTCGTGCGGCCTCTGGCTTGTCGCGATCTGTCCATTGAGAACGCCCTCCGCGGATGGCTCGCCTCAATGACCTTTCTGTGCGCCTCCTGTGCCACATGCGTATAGATGGTTGTAGTGACGATGGAGCTGTGGCCGAGGAATGTCTGGATGTAGCGAAGGTCCGCCCCACCTTCCAGGAGGAGCGTTGCGACCGTGTGCCGGAACATGTGAGGGGTCGCGTGGGTGAGATCCAACGACTCCGCCCAGCGCTTGATGATCCGACGGATCGATTGCTCGGATAGCCTCGCGCCCCGTCGGTTCAGGAATAGCCACTCCTCCTCAGCCCCTCTCAATTCGCGAAGGGCAAGGTGTGTCTGGACCGTCGCGATCACCTCGTGATCGCAAATGGGGATGATTCGCTCGCGGGAGCCCTTGCCCATGATCCGGACTGTCCTTGCGTCAACATCGATGTCCGATCGCTTGAGATGAGAGAGCTCGGCCACCCGCATCCCGGTCGCGAAAAGCAACTCGATGACCGCCAGGTTCCGTCTCGCGTCCGTCCCGCTCCGCCCGGATGCGCGGCGCTCATCCCTTGCGGAGCAGTGTGCTGTGGCAAGCATTAACCTCACCGACTCGAGGCTAATCGTCCTGGGAATGGGTCGCCCGACCCGGATCCTGGCGTCGAGCAGGGCCATCGGATTTGATGGCAGGATTCCCTCCCGCTCGAGAAAGCCCATGAAGGACTTGAGTGCGGCGATCCTTCTTCTCACCGTCCGGGGCTTGTACCCCGCCAAACTCGCAACATAGGCGCGCGCCTCATCGCGACCGACGCTTCCAGCACCTGGTTCGGTGGTGCGCCCCCCCATGAATCTGGCGAAAGCGGCCAAGTCCAACCGATAGGCCTTGAGGCTATGGGGGCTAAAATTCCGCTCGTGTTGGCAGTGTCCGAGAAAGGATTGGATCTGTCCCTGCAGACTATTGGGTTCATGGATGGAAGTTTGGGCCATGGCGCCCTCCTTCCTCCAAGGATGAACGGACCGGATATGGTCGCCTCTCAGTGAGGCCCTGGCCTTTGGATCGTGACTTACTCGGGGGCTGCGCCCAGCGAACCCCAATTTTCGGGTGCCGGCTTCACAGATGGGTGAGCGCTTCCGCCACGGACATGTCCTCGATCGTAGCATTCGAGCCATTTACACCCTGGCGATCCGGTGCGCCAAGAGCGGCGAAACCAGTCAAGGCCTAGCATTTCGCGAAGACCTCCGCCGCATCTGGCATTTCCATCAGAGGCTTGATGCCCCTTGAGTGATGGGATCTTGAGGAGGAAAAGAATCCCCCACAATCCTCCTTAGCGACGCATGTAGCGCATACGTCCAAATACTCGGCCTTCCAGTCCGAGATGCTGCGACAGGCAAACGGCCACAGCTCGCGATCCAGGACGCACAACTGGTGGTTGTAGATCAGCACGTTCATTTGGCCGAGTAGCAGCTCGTCCACCGCAGCCTTTAGCTCGCTCGCATAGTCGACGGGGTCCACCCACAGCGCGCGCATGTTGGACTTCGCATGTCCAATTGGCTCCATGCCCATCAGGCAGACTTGATCAGCGAATGGAAGGTTTCGGCAAATGAACCGGGCCAGTTGGGGAAGCCTTTCGCAGGTTAGCCGGTGGATAACGACACGGATCTCCACCCGCTGTCCAAAACGCTTCAGGTTCATCATCCCCCGCACAGTCTGGTCAAACGCCCCTCTCGCCTGGGCCACGAGATCGTGCCTCGACGCGATGTCCGAGTGCAGGGGGACGCCAACCATCAAGTTGGGATGTTCGATCTCGGCAACCTCGCGACAAAGCGACTGGTAATTGAATAGCCGTCCGTTCGACAGCATGTGAACGGCTGTCGTGGGGAGATGTTCCTTGCAGGCGTGGAGGACACGAAGCAGTCGGTCACCGAGCAGTGTCGGCTCGCCACCGGTGATCCCAATCGATTCGGTTCCCACATCCATGTGCGGGATCGCCGCCAGATAGGCATCCACAAGATGGTCATCCGGCGTGTCGCGTGGCGGTTGCGAGCACATGACGCACCTGCAGTTGCAGCGTTCCGTCAGGAAGATGGCGTTGGAGGTGGACGCCTTCCGGTAGAGGACGGAGATGTCCCCGGTTCTGGGCACGAGCCGAATGATGTCGCCCTCACCAAGATGGGACAGTTCGCAAGGAAGCACGACACAGGGCCCCTTGTCTTGTGGGTTGTGGGATTCCCGCGCGAATTGGACTGGCACCGAAGGGGTGCCAGGTTCGCCCAGCAGCACCATCCCACACCGCGATTCCCTCTCGGTGGAAAGCTTCAGAACCAGCGGCTCGGCGTCCCACCGTCGTTCAGATCGCCCGAACAGCTTCAGCATCCCCAGACCCTCATACCCATGTCCGTAGCACACGAGCGGCCCGGGGGTCATCTTCCAGGAGTCGGATCAGGTGGAGCATGACGCCCATGTTCTTCCGGCAGAAGGCGCTGGTGGCCTTCTGGTCAACGGTGTCCCCGCAGACAGCATAGGCGCGAACCGGATCGCTTCCGCAATAGGGAAGCAGCCCGCAGTCGGCGCAGGTCGGGACGCATTCCGCGATTGACTCCGAAAGGGGATCCAGCAGCGCGTCCGAAAGCATCACATCCGCAAAGTCATCCGTCATGAGGTCGCCGATCCGGAACTTGCTGTCGCCCATCTCGGCCAGCATCCGGGACTCGTCTGACGCGTAGATTTGGCCGTCGTAGTTGAAAACGATCGCGCTGATGCCAATCCCGGCGGGGGACTGGAGATCGACATACCCTGTCGCGTAGGGAGTGAGGATCTTCCGAAGGATGATCGAGGCGTATTCCTCCCGGAACGGCACTCCAGCCTCGTTGAGGTCGATGATGTGGGCCAGGGCGGCCTTGTAGAAGTCCAGCCAGCGGTCCGTGTGGTAGCCGGCCATGTTGTTCCGGAGGGCGAATCCGTACGGGCTGATGGACCTCAGGAAGATCGAGGTGAACCCCTGCCGCACATACTCGTCCACGATCTCGGAGGGCATCTCGAGACTCGCTTCCGTTGTCGTCATGAGCGCCGACACCCGGTCATCGCCCAGCGCAGCCTTTGCGGCCCTGATCCCCTCCGTCACCCTCTCATAGCTGTCCCTTTCGGGGTGCGGTCGGTTCCGGTTGTGCAGCTCCCTTGGACCGTCGAGCGATGTTGAAATCTGGATGTCGTGCAGGCGACAGAACTCCAAGTGCTCGGAAGTGACACTCGAGAGGTTCGTGGTCAGGACGAAGGTCAGGTCGCGCCCCTCGCGCTCATTGCGCTCCAGAGACCGTCTGACGATGTGCTGCACAATCTCGAAGTTGAGCAGCGATTCGCCTCCCTGGAACTCGACCTTGATGGTTGGTGAAGGGCTCTTGAACATGAAGTCAAGCGCGCGGTCAGCGGTCTCTGTCGTCATGTCAAAGGAGAGCCTGTCCTGGGATTGCCGGGAGACTTGGCAGTACCTGCAGGTCTGGTCGCAACGCAATGTGGTCACGAACATGAACAGGCTCGTAAAGTTCTCCAGGAACGACTGCTTCGTCCGGTATTTTGCGGCGAGGAGGTCGATGGCGACGGTCGAATCACCCTCAAGGAGGAAGTGCCTGGATTTTAGCTCGTCGTAAATTGGCTCACGGGGATCCAGCCGATGCCCAACCAGTTCCCGAAGCGCTGTCTTCGGAAGCACGAGGTGCTCACCGGCGAAATTCGTGGCGACGTACCTGTCGTCATCCATGGGGATGAACCGGAGGGGGAGAAGCGAATATCCGCCTCCAGGTTGGTAGGCCGAGGATGGGAGAAACGAACTTCCGAGGGCCACGCGAACCCCTGTCATCGAGAGTTCGAGCCCCTTGCTGCGTCTGGGCTCCCTATCCCGAGGGGATCAAGGCGGTAGTCGGCCTCATCGCCCGCAGCATCGACCAGCGATGTGGCGGAGAATGCCTGCGCCAGGAGAAGGTTGCGGATCCCCTCCGTCTCCCGCACCACCACCTCGCGCAGTTCCTGATCCAGCACCTCGTTCTGGAACTCCCCCACTGCCCCCATGGGGTCAACAGTTCCCGACTTGGGGGAGAGGCTGACGGTGGCGACGCCCTCGGTGGCGCTGGAGATCAGGATATGGAACGTCCCGGCGAACTTGAGGGCGGCTTTCTTGATCGCGTCCAATCGGTACACCGAGGTGTCGAACGCGATTTGGATCGGCTCGGCGCCCTGGTCAGTCATTTCTTGGCGCTCTTTGGTGTTCCGGATTTGGAAATGGGTTTCCTGCTCGCGACATCGGTCTTCGCGACGTCAATGGGGCCCTCCGCCATCGTGATCCGGTATTTCGCACCAAGATCCTCAACCACCCCCCTGAACACCCGACCATCCTTCATTCGGATCTCATGGGTTGTTGAGTCCTGGCGCTTTTCAGGCGCCGGGGCGACGCTGGGTTTCGGAGTCGGTTTCGATGGTGTCGTGACTCTGGGAGGCGTGATGGAAGGTGTGGGAGGCGTGGGAGTCGGAACATACCGATACCCTGTGCCGGAGTAGTGAGACGCATGGGATCGGTGCGAAGCGTGGGATCGATGGGATGAATGCGAGCGATGTCCAAGAAGAACCGATCCATTTCCCCTTGCAGGGTGTAGCACCAAAGCCTTGGGGACAGTTGGGCGCGAGTCGATCGCCTTTTCAACCTGGGATCCTGCCTCTCGCATGACGACGGAGGCAGGGCCAGGGACACTTAAGGCATGGAGCGACAAAGCCGCAGTCAAGACGGCAGCGACAGCGACTCCTTGCCTCAGAAAGGGTCGACGGTTGTGATTGTCGTGGCCCATGACCTCTCCGTGTCCGTCAGCGTGTGGAAGACATGAAAGAGATGTATCAGCAGCGCGCGGTTACGTCCACCTGTCATTCGTAAGCAATTATGCTCATTGGGCCCTAATTCCAAATAATGACAGCAACAAGCACCCTACGCCCATCCCCGATGGGGTCGGTCTTGGAGTTCGAAATCACCCGGCGATATCGCATCATCCACCGGCCAAACGTGAAACTGGCGGATTCGTTTCGCTCACCCTTGTTTCCCATTTGGCCTGCATCGTGGCCGCCGAAAAGATAACCATCGGGAGCGCAAAGACCGGCCCACCCCTCCGAAATCACCCCAGGAAATGCGTCTGGCACGCTCCCGGAACGCGTGGCGTCCGTGAATGGATTTGACCCATTCCAGTTATCAAAGATCGCAGAGATTCAACGTATCGCTTGCGCCCGGTCCCGAGCCCCCCTGATGGTGGGGGGGCTGCACGGCCGAGACAGACGGCAGGGACAAAGAGCACGAAAGGGGCCGCAGCCCCTTTCGTTTACTGCCAACTGATGGGAGAGGTCTTCAACCGAACTCCGGCGAAGATAGCATAACATTACTTATCAAGCAGTGCCCCCGAGGAATCTAAGACGTAAGTTTCAATTTTTTCAATAAACCCATACCATGCATGAATTTCAACCACAGGTCGTTCTGGCAATCGCGATATAATATCTTTCGTTAAAATTATTTCCGGCTTGTCGCGACTAAAGGAAGGAATCACAATCCATTCTTCAGACTTGCTGGATTGAATTCGCGCCCATGCATCTCGTGGCTTCAAGCCGTTCCATGCAAAATAATGTCTAGAATCATTGGTATTTTTTACCATTTGTATTTGTATTTTTGATACCTGCTTTTTTGATGACCGCAAGACAGATTGATCAACTTCAAAACCTTCTGCATACACAGTTTTTCCATTTTTTATAATTATATATTTTACCCATTTTTCCGGAGTTGGCAGTATCACATTTCCCATAAATGCGTTTGGATTCCAGTCGCAATATTTATGCACCTCAAATTTGGCTTCAAATATTTCACCGCCTAATCCAATGGCCCTAAATACGTAATCACCTACATTTTGAAGAGGCATTGCGCCACGCAATGCATCTGACTGCATTCCGATGTGATCAACTTTGTCGCCTGCTAATTTTATATCAATAACAACAACCGGAACGTCGCTATTGACCTTTTGTGTGGCGCCACCAACAATGTGTGTCATATTTCCAGACACCATTGAGACTGTCGTCAATCCTACAAACGCACTATAGCTCTTTAGCATCGCTGAAATTCCTCCGTATGTATAATCGGAAATCCATCTAGGGTGTACATATCCCATAAGATCATATGTCAACGCCTGTCCATCCACGAACTCGACATCCGACTTCTGAACTACATCAAAAATTGAAATCGGAAATGTTTGTCCCAATTTTCCATTCGTATAAGGAAATACTCCATCAGGACCTTCTGGGGAATTATACCCGTTGATAGCAGGAGTAGGGGCATGTTTTCTTTGAAATGAATGTCCTAACTCGTGCGGAAGCGATGAATTAAAAGGGTTTTGCAAATCGACATCGACAACACATCCATCAAGATTTGAAATCACATTCTTACCATTAACGGTTTGAGGATACCCAGACCACGTCAGCCCAAGTAGTCGCTTATCTGGAATGCCACTAGGCAGTAATCCCATAACAACTATTTCTCTCTTGCCAGTGTAACCAATCCGAAGAACATCAAGTTCGTATAGTATGGTATTCCACCCAGGATATATATCATTCTCTCTGGCTGGAGCATCAATAGGATCTCGCCTGCCCCTCGATACATCTTTCGAATCGCTACCAACTATATAATCAAGGACTGGCAACACATCACAATCTATCAAAGAAACCGGATAAAGGCGTTCGAGCATATCCTTGATGGATTGTTGATCTATGCCTGGAGCTGGCAAGTCCAACTTATTGGGGTCAACATAATGAATTGGGATAATTCTAAATCGCAACGTTGATCCAATTTGCCAACCAGGATCTATATCGAATGCCTCTTTTTCTAATGGCAAGGTTTTTGGGTAGACCATACGATCCGGATCCAATGTAACGCGAACCTTGGCACCAGCAATGGTTTCATTACCTCCAAGTTTGAAGGTGGCCACAAACTGCGTTTGGATAGGCGATACCTGAGGCCACGGAGTAACAGAAACATCCTGTGGTGCAGGGGCCGAATAGGGGCTTCCTGCTGGCGGAATAACCTCAAGTCTCGCTACAAGACGATTTGTTTGATACGAACCCTGCGCCAAGCTCGAACTGAAAATGAAGTCCAACTTTGCCGGGCGATTGGCAATGCTCGGAACATTCTTTTTCCAGTCTTTCAGCTTCGGGTCCGTTTCAGGCACACCCGTGAACGTGTTTTCGTCCGAAGGAAAAGCTCCGGAGTTATCCGCCCGCTTGAAAGCGTTCAGGTATTTCTGAACCCCCTGATTCATCGTGACGTAGTCGATCTTGATGTCGTTGCCGACGATGAATCCCATGAGCGAACTGCCGACGGTCAAGGCATTCCCGTTAGCTTCAGAGCTGTTGGGCGAAACCAACCTGAAGCTCTTCGATTCTGCATCCCACCTCATGGCCTTCGGCTGTGCGGGGGCTTCCATCGGGGCCTGAATCTGACCCGCCAGGAACACACTCCCGTCCTTCATCAGCACCGCCTTCGGCTCGGACAATCCGTAATCCAATTTGTCCATGACGGAGAAGGTCTCTGTATCCGGGTCATACCTCTCAATCACGTTGGGATAGACCCAATTCTTACTTGTGGTGTCCCACTTCTTTCCGCCGACGATGAGGACCTGCCCTGTAGGCAGCAAGACTGCTGCGTGGTCGCGCCGGGCCTGTTTGAGGTCTCCCACGCGCTTGGTGGTGGCAGTCGTTGGGTCGTAGACCTCTGCAGTCGATGTTGTATCAAAGATCTTCCCGAGGTCATCCACGGGTGCGAGCCAGTCTAGCTTCCCTTCGCCGGTGGCTCCGCCCACGAGAAGAACTTTGCCGTCGGCCAGCTTCGTGGCCGTGTGGGCGAAGCGGGAGATCTGGAGAGTGCTTCGCTCCGTGTTGGGCTGGATGCGGCTTAATGACTGGTCGCCCGCGAATTCGGTGTTCAGAGGATCGAAGCCAAGCCTGATGCCAGGGTTGACTTCAATATTGACACTTTCACGGCCTGAGCGACCGCTGGGCAATGGGGCACTGGCTGCAACATCCCAAGCCGTCCGCTCCTGCGAGATCGGAGTGCGAGACTCCATTGCGGCAGGCGAAGGTGTCGCGGGTTTCGTCAGAATCAACCCACCAGCCTAGGCATTGGCGTTTGTTGGGCTAATCCATGGCCCCCATACAGGTTAGGCTCAAAAATCCATGAATTTTCATAGCTAAAATTACAAGCAGGCTTGAGACCCCCTTGGGGAGGTTCGAATCTTCCTGGCCGCCGCCCTTTCCATGCCTTGTTCAAGGTACCGGAACTGCCAGTTATCTTGGGGCCGGGATCGAAGCGGACCGAACCGGATCATCTGCCGTCCTCCGTTCCCTGGTTAGCGATCGGATCTGCCGGACTGGATGGATTTGAAGGCGGAAAAGAAAGCGCGCCCCAGTGTCAACAGGGTGCCGATCGCGGCTAGGGTCTTCATCTCGGGACTGCCTTGCAGGAACGCGATTGCGCCTGGAACCAGTCTTCCAGCGGGGAGGACCAGGAACGGAAGGAACAGGTGCGCGTAGAAGAAGAACATCAGCCACACCCACAGGGACCAGATGGCGGCCTCGTTGCAGCGCATCACCAGATAGCGCTTGGCCACGGGCGTCCGGGAACGGTCCAGGTGGTAGTAAAGGTCCCGGCGCCTGCCATGGTCGTCCACGACGGTGCGCACCAGGAGGTCCAGGTTCGTGGCCCCTTTCCGGCCGCTCCTGTGCCTCATCAGCTCCCGGAACGCCTTCGCGAATTCGCCCGGTTCGTGTAGGGCGATGGCGTCGTCCACCCTCTTGAGGAACTGGGTCGGGACAAACCCGATGCCCCAGGCGTTCGAACGCCGCAGGCCAATGAACCACACCCCCACCAGGATCAGGCTGAGCGTGACCTGAAGGGTGTATGTGTCCAGAATCAGGCCCCTGAGCCTGGGGGTGTCGCAAAGGAGCTTCGGTTCAGCCCTCAGGATCTCCACGCACATGAGGTGCGACCCCTTCACGATTCCCCAAGTCAGGATGATGGCGACCAGAAACAGCACCAGAAGCCGCCAGACACTGTCGTAGGCCCTCATCTTTCGGACCGGGGAACGTTTTTGGCGGAGGTAGGCCCGCAGAGGGGCTGTCCGATCTTTCGCCCACGGCCATCCCGTGCCCTTGATCCAGCCGATCAGCCCTAAAACCACACGAGCGGTCCATTGGGCCCATCCCCTAATGACACCGACGAGCCAGAAAAACCATGCGGTGAGCCTTCGCATCAAGCCTCCTGTGGGGGATGTCTTCGCTGTGTTTGGGGAATGGATTGAGTCTATCCAGATCTTGCGGGATGAAAGGTCCGTGTTGCCGAATCGTGTCGCGAGGGGAAGGATCCTTCCGGCGAATCCGCCCACCGAGGAGGCGAGTCATGAGCGAGGGTCAGACGTTCGCGGTCGGCTTGGTCGCCCTGGTGGGGGGGTGCGCCCTCGGGGTGACGGCGTTCTACATGGACCGGAGGAAGGTCCTGCGGGTCCTCCTGATGGGGATGGGCGTGGCGGGGTACTGGGTCGGGAGGACCCTCCTGCTTGGCTTGGCCGGAAACCCATAGGCCCGAAGAGGGCGCGCGACCTGCTGGAATGGCGTCGATGCCGCACAATTCGGATGGGGCCCGCCCCAGCCGGAACCAGTCCATGCGCATCGTCTGCCTCAGCGACACCCACAACCTGCACGACCGGATCACCGTCCCAGACGGGGATGTCCTGGTCCACTGCGGCGACGCGACCGGGGTGGGCTCGTTCCAGGAGCTGACCGACTTCCTGGGTTGGTATGGCCGCCTGCCGCATCGCCACAAGATTCTCGTCGCGGGCAACCACGACCACTGCCTCGAGCGGGATGGCGACATCTGCGGGATGATCCTGGCCCAGAACCCGGGCATCACCTATCTCCAGGACTCCGGTTGCGAGATTGGCGGGGTCCGCTTCTGGGGCTCGCCGTGGCAGCCCTGGTTCAACAACTGGGCCTTCAACCTACCGCGGGGCGGGGAGCGCATCCGCGGGCGGTGGAACCTCATCCCCATGGACACGGACGTGCTCATCACCCACGGCCCACCCCACGGGATCCTGGACGAGGTCCGGCCGCGGATGACCGCGTGGGGGATACCCGAGGAGGGCAGCGACCCCCTCGGCTGCGAGGAGCTGGCCATCCGGCTCGCGGCGGTGCGCCCCCGTCTGCACCTGTTCGGCCACATCCATGACGGGTTCGGAACGGCCCTGGGGGACGCCACGACTTACGTGAACGCGTCCGTCTGCGACGAGGACTACCGGCCCGTGAACCCCGCGCGGGTCATTGACCTGCCGCGCGAAGGGGCGCCACGGGTCCTCCAGGCCTAACCGAAGGGCTGAAACACATCGCAAGCCCCGAGGTGCGAACAGGGCCATCAAATCGACCTGCCGGCCTCAAGCGCCCCGCCACGCAACAAGCAAGTCCGCCATTAACCTGACGTCAACGACATGCGATGCGGCCGCCCGTTGTCGTGCGTCCGCCTTCATGACCGCACCAGAGGATCGGCGGGATGAAGACAGTCTGGTGATCGCTCCAGCCCACGCACCCGGTGGAATGGCCCGCCAACATCGCGTTGGCCGCCTGGGACGCGATCTTCACCGCTGTCGAGCCGCTGGCGGGCCTGGCCGCCTGGACGTGCCGCCGGGCGGTCACATAGCTTTCCCCGGTCTTCTCCATCCGGGCGCGGATGATCTGCTTCAGGTCCCTGTTCGTGGTCATGACGGAACTCCAAGGTGGAACCGGCCCATGGCCCGCCCAGCCACCACCGATTCGCCAGAGCTCGTCATGCGGCCGGGATGGGATGATGCCACCTTTGCTTCCATGAAGAATCCAGGGGCGTCGACGTTGGGTGCCGCGACGTCGAAAGGGAACCAACTCCCCTTCCTATGGTGGAGGGCGAACCGATAGGGTTCTGACCGCATTCCTTTTGCGTCAAGGTTCGGCGGAACTGGGCGACCCGCCGCCGGCCCCATAGGGATTAGCCAGATTCGTGGGCTCCAAGTTCGGTAGCCAGAAAGGTAGACTGAATCCGATGTTCAATCGCGCCTACCTAAGGCCCCTCGCCCACTTGTTCTCGTCGCCGGCCATTCGAGCCATGGCGGGGATGAGGTTGCCAAATGGTATGGCCCAGCTCATTTCGGACTCGGGCTTGTCATCGGAACTGCCGGGATGCATGACCAACAAGACGATCTTCGAGTCAATCTACAGCATGCTCCAACAGCACTATCGCTGTGAGTATGTCTATAAAAACTCAATTGCACGAAAAATCCTGTTGGGACGTCATAAGTTCGCAGGAGCTACGATGGCCACGGAACTCCGTTGCGATATGTCTAAGGCAGACTTTGTCATATTGAATGGAACATCCACCGTTTATGAGATTAAGACAGAGCTAGATAATCTGGATCGCCTCCCAAGCCAACTCAATGCGTACCGCAAAATGTTTGACAAGGTGATGGTGGTCGCCCCGATGGAGCTCGCAGAAAGCCTCTGGGACACAATAGACACTGATGTCGGGATCCTTGCCATGACCGAGCGGGGGACATTCCGACAGCTCCGATCGTCTCTATGTCATGCGACCACTGTGGATCCCGGCTGTATCTTCGACAGCTTGCGGAAGTCGGAATACATGCCAATCGTAGGACGGCATTTTGGACCGTTGCCCGAGTTGCCAAATACACAGCATTATTCATTCTGTCGCGAGCTGTTCGTGACTCTTCCACCAAGCTTAGCCCATCAGGAAATGGTGAATGCGCTGAAGAATAGATTTTGCCCAACAGTGGACCGGTCACTCCTTGAGCGAATACCAAGTTCACTGACGGCCGGAATCCTTAGTTCACAAATCAGCGCAATTCAGGCCCTCGCACTTGCTGATTTCATGGAATGTGAATACGCTCCATCTTGACCCTGTGGTCATGACGGGAGTCTTTCATGTACTATCCCTACTTTCGCGGTCGGCAGAGCGAACTGCTCGCTCTACGGGATGTTGCACCAAAATTGGCCACAAAAAAACGTGTGGTCCCTATTGTCGAACCAGTGATGGCCAAGACTGGTGCGCTCAAATCATTTCTTGAAGGCGCCAAATCCCAACATCCCCACATCGTCATTACAAACCCGGCTGTTGGCGAACTGGTCGGCGACCTCGCTACAATCCAGAGCCTTCTTGCTCCCTATCTCGCCATTCCTGGCAATGATCTCCGACCGGGATTCCACGTTGGGCCGAGTACGACTCTTGCCGATGTGGATGCATTTCTGGCCAAGTATCGGATACAGCCAACAGCGTTCGTATTTTCAAGTCCAAACCCAGCATTGATCCCCGTTGTTGTGGGGCGAATGTCAGCGGCCCCCGTCACTCCTCTTGCGGCATTCGTGGATAGGAAGGTCAGCCCAAGCTTGATCCATGCGTGCAGTGCAATGGATCGTGTATTGGTCCGGGATGGCTTTACCGCACAAGAGAAGAATGCTGATTTTCCTCCATTAGACTTCTTCAGCGATTTGCATCGAACCTACAAGAGCGCTGGATTCCATGGGTTTGGCGATTTCAACATTGTCGGTGACCAGTTCAAGGTAGGTGGTGGCCCTGCTCACGCAGTAGCAATCCACCTGAGCGAACTAAATCCAGCGGGAGAAATCGATACCAACCATTTCGTATCCAACCGGAAGACGGGGGCTGTGGATACCCCGGGTAAGTTCATGGAAGCCTTGGAAAAGCTGATGACCCATGTCAGCCACGCTAGCCAATCATTCGCTTACTCGGGAGCCGTGGCCGATTTCGGCGTTCATCATGCAAACCGGCATTTTCCTGGACTACCGAGCGTAAAGCGTATGTCGATACGCCATCATATTGAATTGCTGGAAACCATCGTATAGGTGGCTCGTGAACCACTTTTCGTGAATTGAAGCGTCACCTGTACCTAGGCTGGATCCAGCGTTCGTTCCATGGCAACGACACCAAGTTCCCTGCGGAGGTCGTGGATAATGCTGTCGTCCGAGACCTCCCCGGTGATGTGCCAGCGCAGGAACTCATCCAGGACGTCCATGGCGTCCTGGGTCAGCCGGTACCCCGTGTGGGTCCGATGGTGGTGGTGGTCCACGATCGGCTGGATCTGGTCCAGCCTCAGGATGGAGTTCCGCGTCTTCCCCCGGAGCGGCAGGCTGTCCCACAGCAGGTGGGGGTAGGAGCAGCGACGGACCTTTTCGATCAGTTCCGGGCGAAATCCGGCCCGGAGCCCATTCTGGTCCGCCCCGTAGTAGGGGGCGACCAGGAAGCAGTCGGTGTGCTGGTACGCCGGCTGCCCTCGCCGCAGTGCCTCATCCACCCTGATCTGGGTCTGGGCGAAAACCACAACCGGCCGGGGCTTCACCGCCCCAAGCCTCCAAGAAACGTCTTCGAATGTGGGCAGGCAGGCCACGGGCAGTTTCTGGGCTGGCGGTGGCGTGCTGATCGTGAAGGGCTTCAGGGCGAAACGCACACGCTCGTGGTCACCAGGGCTGTTCGGGAGCCTCTCGGCTTCAAGACGCGCTGGGCTCCCGTAGTGGTAAGGCACCAGGGCCATGAGCAGCGACCCGCGGGTGATGACCCGTTTGTCCTGCTCCTCCCACCAGTCGACGATGGATTGGATCGAATCATCCGGATACGTCAAAAAGCCTCCTGATTCCCGTCCGCCAGTAGGCCGCGTCCACATCCATCTCGCCGGAGACGTCCCGGGCCTCCGGCGCGTCATCCTGTTCGAGAAGCCCCATGATCTCCACGTAGTCGGGGTCCGCCAACAGCGGGAGCGCGTTCGCCTTTCGGGCCTCCCGCTTCTGCTGGAGCAGCGTCTTGATGCGCTCTTTCGACTGCCGCTTGGCGTCCTCCGCCTTGCGCGCCTGCGTCTTCGACAGCGGGGCGGCCGGCTCCGAAGGCGCGACGCGGACAGGCGTGGATGGCGCCGCCCCTAACCCGCTGAAATCCAGCCGTTCCTCGGGGGCCGCGCGCAGCATCGGCTCGGTCTTGTAGACATGGTGAAGCAGGCTCTGCGTGTCGGACCCAAACTGGCGGACGGTCCACTTCACCGCGCTCGCGACCTCGGGGGTTAGTCCCCTCTCGAGGGCCCGGAAGCGGGCCTCCATGCTGTCCTTGTCCTCGTCCTCGTCCTCGTCCTCGATCGCGATGGCGTACCGCGTGTATTCGCCCATGACGGAGGCCCGCCGCACGCTTTGGTAGGTCGCGGTTGCGAGCAGGGAGGCTAGGAACGTGTGCAGCGCCACGTCCCAGGGGCCGAAGCCGTGGAATATCCAGGGCACGCCCGTGAGCGTCTCGCCCATGTGGACCTTGGCGTGCGCGAGATCCGCGAGGTAGAGCACCTTCAGGAGGTGGATCTCCCCCAGCTCACGATGGCCAAAGTTCTCCCGCGCCGCCGCGACCAGGGCGAACTCCACCAGGTTGGCGATGTGGGCCTTTTCCAACGGATCCTCGGTCGAGAAGTATATCGGCCGCACGCCTGCCCGATGCGTCACGGATTGTCGCGACTGGAAAGACTCGCGATTTCTGGGGCCTGGAGGATCTCAATGCGGCTTTGCTGGCGATTCCAAGCAAAAAACCACCAAGGATCTGCATGGGGCACCTGTGTGCGGGGTTGTTCGTCGATGCTGGTGTCGGGACGTTCAAAATGCACAACACGTTTCCGAAGCGTTCGCCTCATGCGGCCACGCCGCCGGTTACGGGGGATCACGATCCTGATGCAGATGGTCTCTATGACGCATTGTGCGCCACCGGCATGTCTGCGCCGGAGGCCTTGAGGTTCATCGGAATCCAGAACCCGATCGAGGCAATGCGATTGTTCGATGCGATGTGGGATGACCTTATGGCAACAAGACCAAACGGCAACGGCGTGACGGTGCTAGATTTTCGTTGCCAGGATTGGATCACCGGACTCCCCGAGGGGAAAACGGTCGCCCCAGCCACCATATTAGATCTTTCATTGTGCGCGGGGTTCATGACCTTACCCCGATCCCTTCATTTGGAAAGTTATTCCACACTCAAGCTGGAAGGAACTTCTTGGGACATGAAGATCCCAAGACCATGCAATGACAGTGTCTTTGCTTTAGCCCCCACCTCGCGGATCACTTTTGGCCACGTGGGCTGTCCAAGAACCCTAGAAGCCGAGGATTGGATGGAGTTATAGGCACTGGCTCGACAAATACATTTTGCCACACATTTCAATGCCTTGTTTCAGTGTTGGATAGTTGTCTTGTATGAATTTTCTTATTTTATCAAAATCCGCCTGGAACCATTCTGGACAGCGAACTTTGCCATTGCCTTTATTTATGCTCAATTTTTCGGCGCGATCTGTTTCATTTGGGTCTTTGCCAATTTTCCATGGAGATCTTAATCCTGATTTTCTATTTTCCGAATTTCCGTAAACTATATTACCAAGCCGAAATATATATGCATCACCGAGGGCAATGATTACAAATCTGACATCACCCATCACTGATATTGTTTTCTGTAATGATCTCCTTGCATCACCTAAATCATCTTTTGCGTATTTGCCATTAGGTGCAATCAGGCGTGATCCATTGCGATCAACAAGGCAACCAAGGTATTTTCTGACGGCAGCGTCTCGTATCCAATCATACAATTCGGATTTGTTGTTCCTGGATGGCCAAAATTTGGACTCAACGTATATATAATTAAAAATATCGCCAAATCGCTTTACTGCCAAGAAGTCTGGGGCATGACGTAAAACTTGAAATAAAGGATCTTGCCATATGTAAGGTTCTGAGGCATCCAGCGCTGGAGTGTGTTCAATGCCTAGTGGGATTATATGATACCCGTGCAATGTGAATGCCGCACGAATAATATCTTCACCCATACGCCCTTTGTGGAAGTTATTGAGCAAAGCCAATTCTGAGTCAATTTTTATTGCATTTTGCGGTGGGCAGCATTGTGTCGAATTTGTTGCATTTGTGGCGGACATTATCTTGCTATTCCTTTGTGGTGTTGCTTGGTCATATTTGATATCTTTGTATGCTGCGCTCTGTCGTGTGTTAATAAACATCCAGGCTCATTCAACGCCAGTTATCTTCGTCAGAAATCAGAATTCTGGCATCGAGGTCAGCGTGTTCCTTGAGCAGGAACAGCAAGTTCCCGCCGTCCAGCAGCTCCATGGGCTTGCCGTTCGCGAAGTCGAATGCCGCCTTTCCATAGCCGCTGGTGGTCACCAGGATCCCCTTGGAGGCACCCTCGTTCTGCATGGTGCCGAACAGGTCGCGGACGGAGCTGACCCCGACGGTGTTCTTGTAGCGCTTGGCCTGGATGACGACCTTGCCCCCAAAGATCGGCCGCGGGTCGAAGGCGACGCAGTCGACGCCACCGTCACGCGAGGCTTGGGTCAGCTTGGTCTCCAGCCCCATCTTCTGGAACAGGTTGGTGATCAGGGACTCGAACTCCCCGGGGCTCAGGTCCATCAGGTTGGGGCGCTGGCCCAGGGTACCCAGCACGTCCGCCTCCTTGATGAAGCGGGGGTCGACCATGTTGAACTCGATGAGGGGTCGGACCGGCGCCAGCTCCGCGGGGCTCTTGCTGACGGAGGCGTTCAGCGCCTGCAACGCAGCCTGCGGGTCCACCGCCGCCAAATTCAACGCCTGGAAGGCCTCCCGGGTCGTGCGCACCGTGACGAGGCAAGGGCGGACCGGCTGTCCCGTCGCGGGATTGATCGTGTCGACGTGGGCGTTGAACACGATCGTCTCCACCATGCCCCGCAGGTCCGCCGAGAACAGCTCGTGCAGGGACCGCAGGACCACCCGCGCGACAACCCCGGCATACAGCGCCCTCCGCTGCTTCTCTGGCCGGGCTGACTCGTTCACGCGGTCGCCGGTCTTCACGTAGGTGTAGCCCTTCGCCGTCGGGATCACCGCCTCCAGCTCGGGCAGGTCGTATTCCACCACGAGCTGCCTCGATCCCGAGATGTAGGCGACCTTGGCGTCACAGGGGAACCCCTCTGGATAGGCGCTCTTGGCCAGCACGGTGGAGAAGTAGCCCTCCACCGCCTCGCGCTCGCCGCCCTCAAATGCCAGGCGCCACCCGTCGATCTCCGCGTTGTGCGCGTCGGCCTCCTCCCGGATCTTCTGGACCTTGATCTGGTGGGCTTCCTTCGCCCTATCCACCTGCTGGAGGCGCGCGGCCTCTTGGCGCTCATGGGTCGCCTTCGCGTCCTCGAACGATTTTCGGGCCGCCGCGACCCTCTCCTCGTGGGACCTGCGCACGAAGCCTGGGGTCCAGCCCAGGATGGATCCGGGCTTCTTGGGCTCGAAGGCTGACCACAGCGGCGCCTGCGCGGCCACACCCAGTGCCCCAAGCGACAGGGAGGGATAGGTCGCGTGGATCTTCTGGGCCTCGAAATCAATGGCGGCGCGGACCGACAGCGCGGCGGCCAGCAGGCTCTCGAGGTCGTCGACAGCCTGCTCAAGGGCCTCATTCATCGCCTCGACCTCGGCCACGCGGGCCTCGACATAGAGGCGCTTCCGCTCACGCTCGTCGGCGGCGATCGCCCGCTCCAGCGCCTTCTGGGCGCGCTCCGCCTCTCGGACCGCTCGCATCTGGTTCCGGACCTGCCTCTCGCGCTCGCGCTGGCTGGCCTTGGCGGCCTGATCAAGGCTGCGTGCGACCCGGTTCATGGTGGTGAGGAAGCTGCGCGAGGACATGGAAGTCTGACCCTCCACCCACCGGCGGTGCCTGGGCGCATCAACGGTGGGATTGATATCCATTGAGGATATATCCCACCCGCGCTGTCCCCAAGCCTTCCTTACCGGTGCCTGTCTGGCGAAAGGAATGCGATGCGTGGATGCGTTCGCCAAGAACGCCCGCTTTCAGCCAGGACCGGCCTGGCACATCCCCATTCCAACCAACACGGTCGCGCCCCTTGTGCTGGGCTCCGGTGGCGGCTGGGGCGTCCCTGGGTGCATCCAGGATGCGAAGCCCGTTTCCCACGGAGGGATGCCCATCGCCAATCAGTGGGAATCAGTCCGGTGGTTGCGGGCTATGGGCCAAGGTCGGGAGGGTCCGCAGCCAAGCCAACCAATCCTCGTGGAGATCACCGGTATAGGGGTTGCCCCGCTGGGCCTCGCACACCCTCGCGATCATCGGGATGAGCGCGGGGCGCGCCAGGGCGGCCTCGCGCAACTCCCGCCAGTCGTCCGGCGACCCGCGCTCGATCACAGAGTCGATGGCGGCGAGAGTGTATTCGTCGTGGTTGAGGTGGCGATGCCGCATGAACTTCCCTCTGGAACGCCCCACCAGGCGCGGCGGGTGGGCGCCTCAAGCATAGGTCGCAGGTCCCGGACCGTGGAGGTGGCGCGTCACGCGGTCCCGTTCGCGCCTTGACGATCGCACGGGCAGCCCCGCGTGGATCCTTCCCCCTACCACGATGTCGGGTGGGATGTCCGCGAGGCTGCGGCAGCCGTCAGCCCATAAGTCGCCACCCAACCGGAGCCCCTTGGGCAAGGCGCGGAGGCTGCGGCACCGGGCGATCTCAAGGTGCCCGCCCACGACCAGCCCCTCGCCCAACGACCGCAGATTGCGGCACCCGGAGAGGCACAGGTCGCCCTCTGTGGCGTGGCCCGGGACGTCCGTAACCCAGGGCAACCCGCTCAGGTCCAGGGAGCCGTCGATGTGGCGGCCCGCGAGCCAGACCCGCAGGAGGTCCATCGCGAGACGTGGGGAGGCATCCGCCACCTCAAGGAGCGGCAGGACCGGCTCCGCTCCCCGCGGATTCGACGCGAGGTAGGTGTCCCACTCGCGCCGCGCGAGGGCCCGTCCGGCGGCCGTGGTGGCGACAGCGCCCAGGGCCGTCCAGAGCGTGTCCCCCGTGGCGCGATAAAGGGCCACCAGCTCCTCTGGATCGGCTTTGGGGCGGGCCATGGCGATCGCCTCCCGGACCCAATGATGCCCCGGGCCTCAACGGCCGCGGTTGGCCCTCGTCCTCGCCTGCCGGACGGACGCGAGGTGCGCGCGGATGGCGTCGTGCCGCGCGGTCGGCACGGCGCCTCTCATGAACCATTCGCTGACCGACTTCTGGGTGATCCCCAAGGCGTCTGCCAAGACGGCTTGCGAGATCCCGAGGCGGCGCATCTCCCCCCGGAGCCACTCCGATGTGACGGAGACCCGCTCCGGGCGGGCTGCGTCCGAAACCGAGGTTGGCGTGGGATCCACCGGCGGCAGGTGGTCCATGATCAGCCGATCCAGCACCTTGCCCTGCGGGACGTTATGGATGGCTGCATAAATACGCAGGCGACTGGCGGATCGGGCGTCGAGCCTGACAGTGAGCGGCAACCAGCATTCATCCCTTTTTGGCCTCGCCACCATCCCCTCCTGAGGGGAATGGTCCATCGGCTGGGTTGATCAATGGCTTACCAACATCCAGAATTGGCTACGTTGAAAACCACTATGCGCCTCGCCTCTGCGTCGTGCTATGTGGATAGTTCGTGGCGATCGGTTCGACATAGCCACTTGAAATCATCCCCTCGCATCCCCTGGCGCCCACTGGCGTCCAGGGCACCCCAGGAGGTCACCCCATGTCAGCGTTCCCCCTCCTCGCCCTGTGCCTCGCCCTGGGGCTCCATGCTGCCGGCCACCCCCAGGCGCCCCAGGAGCGGCCGGTGGCATCCCCAACGGCCGACACCCTGTTCGCCCGCGCGGAGGCCATGCGCGATGACGCCCTCGTGGCGGCGTTCCGCGAGTCCATGATCCGCGTCGAGAACCTGGAGGGGGGCTTCCCCTTCCTGGGGCGGATGGTGGCCGGCAAACGGATCGTGGCCATCGGTGAGGATTCCCACGGGAACGAGGAGTTCGCGCGGGCCCGCACGGCGATGCTGGCCGAGCTGGTGGGGGTCGGCTTTCGCGTCCTCATGATCGAGGCCAACGCGGGGCACGTCGCCAAGCTGGACGCCTACGCGCGTGGCGACGCGTCCGTTGATGTCGATAGCGCGGTCCGGGGGCCGAACGGAACGAGCGTGTACGGCTATACGGCCATGGCCGACATGTTCCGCTGGATCAGGAAATTCAACGCGGGGCGAGAGAGGGCGGACATGGTCCGGGTGGTGGGGATCGACGTCACCGACATCCGGGGCCACCTCGCGACCCTACGGACGGCGCTGGGTAAGGGGCGCTTGCGGGGGGTGGCCCAATCCCTCAAGTCCCTCGACGCCTACCTGGCCGGAACGACCAGGGACGCGAATCCGCTACGTCCCATCCGACAGGCCCAGCGCGCCGTGGCCGAGATCGGCGCCGCCTTGGAGGCGAAGTCGGCCAATGGCGTCGGGGACCTCCGCATCGCCGTCGACTCCATCGACCAGGCCCTCGCCTTCGACTACGCGGAGGCCCGCTTGGGCATAGACACCTCCACGCTCGAAAACGGCCTTGTGAACACCGGCATCGCGGACCGGGCGATGGCGGCGAACGTTAGGAACACCTTGAACCTCCTTGGCAAGGACACCCGGGCCATCATCCTGGCCCACAACGCCCATCTGAACCGTGGCGGGTTGACGTCCAACGGTGGGTACAGAACGGAAATGATGATGGGGGCCTACCTTTCCATGTGGTACGGCAAAGACTACTTCGTCGTCGGCCAGAAGGCCGGTAGGGGGGAGGCCACCCTGTTGTCCGTTGCGGACTACGAGGCACGGCGACTCAAGCGAAGCGCGCAATCTCTCGGGGTGCCCCAAGCGGGCTCCCTGGAGGCCCTGCTGGAGCGGGCCTCACCAACGGCGATGGCTTTCGTGCCCATGGCGGGGATGGCCCGGCACCCCCTCGCGGTCTCGGAGCGGATCATGGGGACCGTGATGGCGGAGGGCCTCACCTACACGTCGATCCCGGCCCAGTCATACGACGCGGTGCTCTTTGTGCCGCGGGTCACCGGGGTCACGTACCTGACGGATACGCCAGCGGTCCGGTGACGCGGGGGCGGGCCCTCCATGGGTGATCAGGCGCGCTCGCTCCCCGAGGGGTGGGCGCGCCGCCACGCATTGAGTGTTGCGCCGAAAGGGTGGCCGTCCGAGACGATGGCCATCGCGACCCGGGCGTCCGTCGGCACGGTTCCATCCCAAGACGCGCAGTTTCGAATGATCAAAAATCCACCAATGTCCATACCCGCCGGGAGGGTCCGGATGGCGCTGCCCTCAAGCCACAGATCACCCGAAACGCGAAGGTTGTTCGGAAGCGTTTCCAGGAAGGGGCCGACCTCGAGGTCGCCCTCGTAGGCAACCCCCTCGGGCAGCCAGCGGATCCAATAGGCCGTGAGGCGTTGGAGCCGCCCCGCCACATCCGCGGGCGGAAGCTTGCCCTTCAGCAGCGCATCACCCAACCAGTCGTTCGCGACCTCCGGGGCGTTGCGCGCGACCTCGTTCAGGGCCTCCATGATCTGGTCACGGCGATCCGTGCGGGCCAGCAGGATGCGCCAGCGGCCACGGACAGAGTCAGGCCCCAGGGCCGTCGCGGCCATCCCAATGGCCTCCCAGCGGGATGCGCCGGTCGCACGCAGGGCCGAGATGAGGTCGCGAACCTCCCGATGGTTCACCTGGGGGGCGTCGCAATCATCTCCGTTTGCTTTTCGCTTACTGGCAGTCGACCACATCGCGCCACCCAAAACCCAGCCCACAATATGGGGCGGAATTTTTGACAGTGGCTGTCGTATCTCCTGGCACCAACCATGTGACGCCATAGGCGACGGCACCTCAGCCACGCGTTGCGTCCGGCCAAGGCAAATGCTTCCCGCTCCCCTACCGGTGCCCCGTCGTTAGGATCGCCATCAGGCGCTTGTCTGACGCGAACGGTGGGCTTGCGGGCCGGTCCGCCCCGCCGTGGCGTCGCCCAGTAAACATCTTAGGAGTGGCCATGCCCAAGGGAACCCATCAGTCGTCCGCCCATGGGGAAGAACCCCGGATGGGCTCATGGGAATCATCCTCGTGGATTGATGGAAAACCTGGAGAGCGCCTTCAGGAGGCCCTGAATCGGGTGTTGCGGAGCCACAGGCTGATGGTGGAGACGCGATCGGACCGGTTTGGCGAGGCCGCCCCGAGGACCTTCCTGGATCTCGCGGGGGCCGCGATCTCGTCAATGGCGGACGCGATTCGGGACTACGACTCACCTCCCATAGACCCGACGGCCTCATTGGCAGTCGGGCTCGCCTATGGGCTGGCGGCCTTCGAGGCGCTGAACCATGACATGGGGCAACCCATGCGAGCCGCCCGCCAGCTAGCCCCAGGCTTTCGGGATGGGGCCGGATCATGTCCTGGGTGAGGGAGGCGAGAGGACAAGCCTGAATCCAACGTGGCCGTCTCTGTTTCTCCTGTCCGACGCCATCCGGCAACCGGACACGCCCTCCTGGTCCTGGTACCTCCAGCTTCCGCCCCGCAAGGTCCCCAAATGAGCCTCTTGGCTTTCCGCAGGGCGGTCGTCGCTGGGGATCCTGGGGCCGTCCGCGTTCCACGGGTCCTGACACCATTCCCAAACGCATCCATGCATGTCATGCAGGCCCCATGGATTCGGCGCCTCCAGCCCCATCCGTTGAAGGCGACTTCCGGGATTCCCGGTGACCCATCCCAACGCGTCCGGATCGATGATTCCGTTTCCGTTGGGCCACTCGGTGTCCTTTCCCGCGCGGCAGGCGTATTCCCATTCCGCCTCCGTTGGCAAACGGAAGAGATGGCCATCGGGTCTCGCGCCTTGGGTGGCCTTGTTCAGTCGATCCAGGAAGCCATTGGGGCACGTGATCTCACCCCAGGGCATCCCCACCGCGGGGAGTGAGGGGGCTCCGCGAAGCCGGAAACGGGGAGTCCTCATCAGGGCGACCCAGGCAGCCTGGGACACCGGAATCGCTCCCATCCGAAAAGAGCTGGTGATGCGCGTGACGGGTTTCGGACGGCCAAGTCGCGCTTCATCCTCCTCCAGGCCCCGACATGTCGTTCCGATCGTGATGGAGCCGGAGGGTATCTCAACCAACCGCATCGCCTCCACCCAAAGGTAGGCCCGCGTGAGGTGGTCACCTTGACTAGCGAATCCAATCGCCTCGATCGGGTCCATCCCCGCCGCAACCAGCGCCGTCCAAGTCCAGATGGCCTTGAGGGAGGCTTGGATGTCTTGGCTCTCCAGGGAGAGCCGCGAGGTCGAGTTGGTGGGCACGCCACATCGCATGGCGTCATTCTTGTGCTCCGGTCCCCCACCCGCACCTGTCCGTCTCGAGCCTCGGAATATTGGGCTGACTCTCCTTGGCGTTGCGTGACTGGTCGGAAATCAGACACTTACGGTTTCACAAAAATGGCGTCGGCCCGCTTCAGCTTTTTTCGCACCTCTGCTGGCTCTGCTCGGAATTTTTCTCAGCTCTTCTGGATTTGCTTCTCAACACTTCTGGATGGAATTGGGGGGAAAGGCCACCCTGGTTCTCATTCACTTCTGAAACAGCCATCTGGCCCTAGTCCGAGGCACCGGGTCCCTGCTCTCATGGATCCATCATGCCACTCCGCCGCCTTCTCGCCTTCCCTCTTGCCGCCGGTCTCGGTGCCCTTGTGCTTGGCTTTGGCCTTGGCTTGGCCCTCGCAAAGGGGGGCGCTGGGGCGCATGCCTTCGTGGGTTGGATGGATGTGCTGGGACAGCTCTGGGTGAACGCCCTGCGCATGACCCTTGTACCCCTGGTGGTGGCGCTGCTGGTGACGAGTGTGGCGGGGATGGAGGACTTGCGGGCCCTGGGGCGCATCGGTGCTCGGACCCTGCTGCTCTTTCTGGCCCTGCTTGTGGGCGCCGCGCTGCTCACCGCCTTCACGGCACCGAGGCTCTTTGCGCACCTGGGGGCCAGTACGGAACTGTTGAAGGCCTATTCAGGGCCTGGCGGCACGGCGGCCGAATTGCCGACGCTCAGGGGCTTCCTCCTGGCCCTCGTGCCTGCGAATCCCCTCAAGGCGTTGGTGGATGGGGCCATGCTGCCCCTCATCGTCTTCACCACTTGTTTTGCCTTGGCGGTGACGCGCCTCTCCAAGGCGCATCAGGAGCCGCTGCTCGCCTTCTTTCGCGCCCTGCGGGAGGCCATGCTCACGCTCATGAAAGCGGTGTTGAAGCTCACGCCCCTGGGAGTCCTCGGCCTTTCCGTGAGCCTGGGCGCTACGTCGGGCCTGAAGCTGGCCGGGGCCGTGGGCGTGTACCTGGGCTGGGTCTGCGGCCTGCAGTTCCTGGTGCTCCTGCTGGTCTATCCCGTCGTGAAACTGGCGGGTGGGGGCTCCCTGCGCGCCTTCGCCCGGGCGGCGCTCCCGGCCCAGGCCGTGGCGGCGGGGACGCGATCGTCCCTGGCCTCGCTGCCAGCCCTGATTGATGGCCATCGTGCCGTCTATGGCGAGAAGCCCGAGGCCACGGACTTCGTCCTGCCCCTGGCGGTGTCGACGTTCAAGCTCAACACGCCGGTATCGGATCTGGTGGGGCCGCTCTTTCTGGCCGCCCTCATGGGCGCCACCCTCGGCCCTGGGCAGATTGCGGCCATGACCGTGGTGGCGGTGGCCATGAGCTTCAGCAACCCGGGCATCCCTTCGGGTGGCCTCTTCGTGGTGACCGCCCCGGTGCTCATGGCCGCAGGGCTACCCCTGGAAGGCATCAGCCTCCTGGTGGCGGTGGATGCCATTCCCGACCTCTTCGCCACGGTGTTGAATGTGACGGGAGATCAGGCGGTGGCGGTGCTGGCGACCCGGGACTGATCACCCCGCCTTGCGGAGTCCTGTTCCGGCCAGCTCCCTGCGGCAAGCCTCGATGCCCGCCTTCCAGTCCGCCGTTTCGCGGTAGGCCTTCAGCAGCTGGTCCGCCAGGACGCGACCGGCCACGAGGTCGGAGGGATAGTGGACGCCAAGCAGGATGCGCGCCCAGGCGACGCGATCGGCGTAGGCCTCCAGTTCCATCTTTCGGTCCGGGAACAGTTCCGTGAGGACATTCAGCCAGCTGTAGATCTGCACCGCGTGCCCGCTGGGGAAGCTGGGGGAGTCCGGGATGGGCGGCGGGATGTGGATGGCGGGGTCGGCCTGGAAGGGGCGGGGACGGTTGAATCGCTTCTTGGGCTCCCGGGAGGCCAAGTAGACCTCCGTGCGCAGACGGTCAAAGAATTTGGCACAGGTTGGCAGCAGCTCCGGCTTGAAGTCCGGGCCGAGTACGGCAGCGTTGGTCCAGATCCGGGCCTCGTCCATCTGCTGCGCCCATACCACCTGCTCGGGAGACCGGAACTGCAGGGCAAGGCGCACCACGAGACGATCCGCAGCTTCGCCCAGGCTCCCACTAGCGGGAGGATCCGGGAGCTGGAGGGCGCCCACCAGCTTGGCTTCTTCCAGGAAGGGGATGTGCTTGGGGACGCTGGTTTTGGCCTGGGGCGCGGCGGGGGGCTGGAAGCCGGCTTGGAGCAGGGGGATGCCAACGAGGAGCAGCAGGAGGGCACGACGCATGAGGGCTCCAAAAAGGACAGTGGCTATGGGATGCCGGATCGGCGCGAGATGCAAGGTGCCACAGTCTGGATCAAGGGAGAGGTGCCTTGCCCCAAGGCAAGGGCTTTGAAGGGCGGAATCTCTGCCTGGACAAGGGGCCTCTGAAAGGCATGAAAATTGAATAAATGCATGCTTTGGGAGGCGCCATGAGATGGCCCATCGTCTTTGCTCTGCTCCTCGGAACGCTCGCCTGCGTTCCACCCCCCTATCGGGTGCTGGACGAGCGCGATCCCGACGCGAGGGCAAGCTTGGCCCGGGACTCTCGGTGGCAGCTATCCCGGCCCGCATCCCCAGCTCGGTTGGTCTCCGCCCTGATGGCCATGGGGTGCAGGATCACCGCGAGCGACGGTACAACGGGACTCCTTTCGTTCGAACGCACCCAGCACACCCGGGGCGATCTCGGCAATCCAATGGTGGTGGTCTGGCAGGGCACCCTCCAATACGAACCGGAGACGCGGCGTGTGCAACTCCTGTTGGGGGCCAAAAGCTGGCTGGTCATCCAGGGGGAGCCGCACCAGCAGGAATGGCATGCCAGGCTCTCCGCAGAGGATCACCGCGCCTTCCTGCGTGAGCTGTCGGCCCAGTTGGAGTAGCCCTCCGCGTCACCCCGCCGGGTCCGTTATCATCGAAGCCTCCGTCCGAGGAGCGCTGCAAGATGCAAGGTCATCCCAGGCTCGGACGATTCGTCTCATGCAACGGCGCTCACCTGAATCGACCCGCCGGGTCCAGGTGAGCCCGGCCGTCCCATGAGGTGACACCCATGACCACAACCACCACTGACTTCCTGGTGAAGGATCTCTCCCTGGCCGACTGGGGCCGCAAGGAGCTGGCCATCGCCGAGACTGAGATGCCCGCCCTCATGGCCATCCGGAAGGAATACGCCGCCGCCCAGCCCCTCAAGGGCGCGCGCATCGCGGGCTCCCTCCACATGACCATCCAGACCGCGGTGCTCATCGAGACGCTCCAGGCCCTCGGTGCCGAGGTGCGCTGGGCCTCCTGCAACATCTACTCGACCCAGGATCACGCCGCCGCAGCGATTGCCGCCACGGGCACGCCGGTCTTCGCGGTCAAGGGCGAGACGCTTCCTGAGTACTGGGACTACACCCACCGCATCTTCGAGTTCGCGGATGGCTGCAACATGATCCTGGACGATGGCGGCGACGCGACGCTGCTGCTGCACCTGGGGGCCCGGGCCGAACAGGACATCCACGTGCTGGACACCCCTGACAGCGAGGAGGCCACGGTGCTCTTCGCGGCCATCAAGGCGCGCATCGCCAAGGATCCGACCTGGTACTCCCGCACCCTGGCGGGCAT
>CAYQAS010000057.1:0-26972 GCA_964415525.1 uncultured Solibacteraceae bacterium | reverse complement strand
CCCACCACTCCTGTACCCTATATCCCTGCCGGCCGGGTGCCCTTCCTGGCCCAACTGCCGTTTGGAAGGTAAGGCCGGTTTCGGAATGGGTAGGGTACTGGCAGTGGATCAGCAGAACGTCTACGCCAAGGAACTGCTCACCCGGTTTGCGGTGAAGGTCGGCGAGGATCTGGCTAACTCCATCCTCGATGCCGATCAGTCCACCGAAGCCGGGATCTTCGCCCAGCGCGAGCGCATCGAAGCGCTCAAGGCCAAGGTCAACGGCCTGCTCACGGCCGGCGCCAACGGCAGCGGCAATGCCCTGCGCGACCTGATCGCCGTGGCCGACGCCCTCGTCAAGAAGAGCGTCTGGATCGTCGGCGGCGACGGCTGGGCCTACGACATCGGTTACGGCGGTCTCGATCATGTGCTGGCCCAGGGCCGCAACGTGAACCTGCTCGTCATGGACACCGAGGTCTACTCCAACACCGGCGGCCAGGCCTCCAAGGCCACGCCCATGGGCGCCGCGGCGAAGTTCGCCATGGGCGGCAAGAGCCGGCCCAAGAAGGACATGGGGATGATCGCCATGGCCTACGGCAACGTCTATGTGGCCCGGGTCGCCCTGGGTGCCAAGGACGCGCAGACCGTGAAGGCCTTCATCGAGGCCGAGAGCTTCGACGGTCCTTCCATCATCCTGGCCTACAGCCACTGCATCGCCCACGGCATCGACATGACCCAGGGCTGCGAGCAGCAGCGCCTCGCGGTGGAATCCGGCCACTGGCCCCTCTTCCGCTTCGACCCCCGGCGCATCGCCACCGGCGAGACGCCCCTCGTCCTCGACAGCGGCACGCCCAAGGTCGCGCTGCGGGACTACGTGAAGAACGAGACCCGCTACCGGATGGTGGAACAGATGGATCCCGAGGGCTTCGGCCAGCTCATGACCCAGGCCCAGCGCGAGATCCACAACCGCTACGCCACCTACGAGAACATGGCGAAGCTGGTGATGCCCGAGCGGTAGCAGCTCGATCACCTTTCAACCGGGCCGGGGCTTCCGAACGGGCACCCCGGCCCTATTTGCAGGCGGTTTCGCACCGCCCAGGAGGATTCCATGTCCTATCAGTCCCCAGAAGACCTCAAGCACCTGAAGGAACTCGCCGCCGCCGCCCCCCAGGACTTCAAGGCCTGGCTCGACCTGGACCGCATCGTGGCCCGGGAGGACGGTGCCATCCCCCGCAAATACCGCGAGCTGATCGCCATCGCCGTGGCCCACACCACCCAGTGCGCCTACTGCATCGACGTCCACGTGGCCGCCGCGAAGAAGGCCGGCGCCACCAAGGCGGAGGTGGCGGAGGCCATCCTGCTGGCTTCGGCCCTGCGCGCCGGCGGCGCCGCCGCCCATGGCGGGCTGGCCATGCGGCTCTACGATCAGAACTGACCCATTGGCCTGAGCCCCCCTTTCCAGGGCCCTCATCGGCGGGAGCCTCATCAGCATGGATGCCACGTTTGGACGCACGATCCACCACACCGTCTGCCCGCACAATTGCTGGCCCGTGAACTGCGGGCTGCGAGTGGAAGTGGAGCACGGGGCCCTGGTCGGGCTGGAAGGCAATCCCCACCACGATGTCAGCCGCGGCCGCCTCTGCGTGAAAGGCCAGGCCTCGGGTGAAATCCAGCGTGCATCGGAACGGCTGACCCAGCCGCTCCGGCGCCTCGGCCCCCGGGGCTCCGGCCAGTGGGAATCCATCTCCTGGGAGGAGGCCCTGGGATGCATCGCGGGTCGCATGCGCACGAACCTCGACGCGGGACGCCCTCAGGCCAATGCGCTGTATCACAGCCACGGCAACATCGTGCAGCGGGTGAACTGGAAGATCCTCACGCCACGCTTCGCCAACCTCCTGGGCATGACCCTCTGGGATGGCAACTTCCCCTGCTGGTACGACGTCGGCCTGGCCCAGTCCCTCACGGGATACTGGGGCCTGCACGATCCCGTGGAGACCGGTCACCACGCGTCAGCCCTCGTGAACTGGGCTCAGGATCCGGCTGCCTCCCAGGCCAACCTCGTGCCCTACCTGCTCCAGGTCCGGGACCGAGGTGGCGAGGTGGTCACCATCGATCCCCGGGTCTCCCAGACCGCCGCCCTGAGCACCTGGCACCTGCGTCCTCGCCCGGGCAGCGACACCTGGCTCGCCAATGGCGTGGCAGGCCTCATGGTGCGCCATGGCCTCGTGGACGAAACTGCGATGCGGTCCCTGGGCGATGGATACGAGGCCTACCGCGCCCACGTCCTGGCCCTGGAACCCCGGGAGGCGGCCCGGGCTTGCGACCTGCGCCTGGAGGACCTGGAGCGCCTGGCACGCCTCTATGGCGAGCATCGGCCCCTCTGCACCAACCTCAGTCGAGGCGCCCTGGGAAAGCGCTGGAACGGCGTGCAGATGGTCCGCGCCATCCTCTGCCTGGTGGCCCTCGGAGGTCACATCGGAATCCCCGGAGGCGGGGTCATCTGGGGGGAGGCCATCGACTGGAACCTGGACCTCCAGGCCCGGGAGCGCCGCCCCGGCGGCATTGGCTACCCCGAGAACAACCACGGCGCCATCGATGCCGCCCTGGAGGCGGGTGACATCGACACGCTGCTCGTCGTGGGGGGAAACCCCCTTTCCCAATGGCCGCACTTGAACCGCCTCCGGAGTCAGTTCGCCCGGATTCCGCTCGTGGTGGTCAACGATCTGTTCCTGAACCACACCGCCCGGGAGGCGGCGGATCTCGTGCTTCCGGCCACCTCCTGGCTGGAGGAGCTGGGCTTGCGGACCTCCAACAGCCGGATCTACCTCATGGACAAGGCCCTGGATCCCCCCGGCGCCTGCCGCGAGGCCTCCGGATGGATGGACGATCTGGCCCGCCGCCTGGACGTGACGGACTATTTCCCTTGGGCGGACAAGGAGGCGTGCCTGAACGCCTGCCTGGATTCCGCAGCGTGCCGGCCTGCCACGGTCACGGATCTGCGACGCCATCCTGAAGGACTACCGGCACAACTTCCCGCGGTGCCCTATGGGGACCTTCGATTCGAGACGCCCTCCGGGCGCTTCGCATTTCATTCCCAGGCCGCTGCGGACCTCGGGCTGCCACCCCTCCCCACGGCGGAAGCGGCCCCGGAAAGCCCCGAAGGCCACCCGGAGCTCGCCGCCCGGTATCCCCTGAGGCTGCTGTCCGAACGCCGCAACACGCACTTCCACAGCTTCCACGACAGCCACCGCGTGCTGCCCACCCTCCGCGCCCTGGAACCGGAGCCCCTGCTCCACGTGCATCCGGTGGACGCCTCCCGCCGCGGCATCGGAGACGGCCAACTCGCCGTGATCTGGAATGACCGCGGATCGGCGCGGGTGCGCGTGGAGTGGACCACGGAGCTGCTGCCGGGCCAGATCGGCCTCAACGACGCCTGGCCGGAACTCAATGAGCTGACCGACGCCTCCTGTCCCGTCCCCGCCGCCGTCACGGGCGCCACGGGCCTGGGAGGACAGCCGTCCTACCAGGACACACTCGTGGACCTCCGCAGGAGCGAGCCATGACCCAGCTGGCCTTCCGCTTTGATCCGGACCGCTGCTTCGGCTGCCAGGGCTGCGTGGGCGCCTGCGCCAACGTGAACGGAACGCCCCCGGACCTGCTCTGGCGGCAGGTCCTGAAGCTGCCTCCGGAGGCCGGTTCATCTGGCACCGTCTACCTTTCCCTGGCGTGCAACCACTGCGAAGGTGCGCCTTGTGTCCGCGCCTGCCCTGCGGAAGCCCTGACAAAGCGGGCCTCCGATGGCGCCGTGCTGCATGATGCCACCCGCTGCCTGGGCTGCCGCTACTGCCAGATGGCCTGTTCCTTCGGGGCGATCCATTGGGATGCCGTGCGCAAGGTCGTCTCCAAGTGCCAGCTCTGCACCGATCGTCGGGATCGCGGCCGGGAGCCGGCCTGTGTGGCCACCTGCTTCGCCGGAGCCCTGGGCTTGGCGCCTCTGACGGACATGGAAGGTCTGCCAAGGGCCACGCCAGGATTTCTGCATTTGCCCGGAGCGCGTCCCGCCATCCGCTTCGGCGGCGGGTCCGGTGCCTTCCCACCCCCCTGTTCCACGGTGGAGGAGCCATGAGGCACCAGCCGGACTTCACCGAACACCTGCCATTGGTCGGCTTCACATGGGCCCTGCTCCTCGCCGCGGGCCTCGCCCTGGGGAGTGCCCTGCCCCGACCACTCCTCCCATCCCCTTTCCTGCAGGGCCTGGCCCTCGGACTCGGCGTCGTCGGCGGCAGCCTTTCATTCCTCCATCTGGGACAGAAGGCGCGAGCTGCCTTCGCCCTTCGAGGCATCACCCATTCTTGGCTGAGCCGGGAGGCCATGATGGCCGGAGGCTTTGCCGGGAGTCTGATGCTGAGCCTGAGCGCCCTGGCTCCAGGCCAGCTGGCGGGAGCCGCGGGGGTGCTCCTCGCGGTGGCGATCGCAGCGCTCTATCGCCTTGAGGCGAGGCCCGGATGGTCCACCCCGGCGGCCCTCGCGGCCCCCGTGCTTTCCGTGCTCCTGTTGGGAAGCACCCTGGCGGGCTGGAAGGCCGCCATCCTCATCTTCGGACTGTCGGATCTCGCCGCGGCCCAGCTTCGCCAGGCCGATGCCGCCCGCACGCCTGCGGGCCTCGTAGCGGAGTTTCCCCATCTGCGACTCCAGGCGGAATGGGCCAGGAGGGTGCGAGGGATCTTGGCCCTGTGCGCCCTGGCCCTCGCCCTGTTCGGCCGATGCCATGCCGCCTCGGCCCTCCAAGCCCTGACGCTCCTCCTGGACCGCCTCGACTTTTACGCCGATGCCCGGATGCAGGCGCCTCACGCCGCCATCGCCGCCCTTAAGCGGGACCGTATGAAGGCCGCCTGTGTAGAAACCACCGAACTGCCCAGATAGTTGAGGATCGACTTGAGCAAGGTAAGGGTGGGGAGGCAAACCACTGGGTGAGTCCTGGCATCTCCGAACACCGAAATCTGGCGGGCTCTTGACGATGGCGGCCCCCCTGGGAAGGATGAATCTAGACCTTTGCCCCTGTTGAGCCAAAGGCCGGTCCGCTAGGCCATTCCAGGAACCGTCGCTCCGCCTGCGCTGGCAAGCGACCCACGTGGTGATCCGAGGTCGGGATGATTTCAGAAGGGACTGTCATTGGCCCCTACAAGATCCTCGCCCAGATTGGCGCAGGGGGGATGGGGGCCATCTACCGGGCACAGGACACGCGCTTAGGGCGTGACGTCGCCATCAAACTGCTGCATCCGACCTACAAGGCAGACCGCGAACTCCTGCGGCGCTTTGAACTGGAAGCCCGCACCATCGGGGATCTCAACCACCCCAACCTCGTCACCCTCTTTGACGTAGGAAGTTGGGAAGAGCGCCCGTATCTCGTCATGGAGTTGCTCACAGGGCAATCCCTTCGGCAGGCTCTCGCAGGAAAACCCATGGCCACCCGCCGAACCGTGGAGATCGTCCGGGCGGTGGCTGAAGGCCTCCACGCCGCCCACGGCAAGGGCATCATCCATCGGGATCTCAAGCCCGAGAACATCTTCATTTGCCAGGATCGGCGGGTGAAGGTGCTGGACTTCGGCCTCGCCAAGCTCTGGCGCCGTCCGGACCTCACGCCCGCCGTGGATGAGCGAACCTTGGCGTTGGTCGAAGCGAACTCCACCCAGGTCGGCATGATCCTCGGGACCCTCGGGTACATGAGCCCGGAACAGATCCGGGGGAAGGCATTGGACGGCCGATCCGACCTGTTTGCCCTTGGCATCGTCCTGTGGGAGCTGCTCACCGGCACACGCCCATTCCAGGGCGAGAGCCAGGTCGAAATCATGTATCAGGTGCTGGAGGGAGAACTGCCGGACCTGGACCCGGCCCTGAAGGTTTCCCCGCTGCTGGAGCGCATTGTCCGTACCTGCCTTTCCAAGGATCCAGACCTCCGCTTCCACACCGCACACGATCTGATCTTCGCCCTGGATGCGGAAAGCCAGGGAACGTCCGCTGTTGCTCCGCTTCGCACGCGATCCAAACTCACGAGGCCAAGGCTCCTTGCAGCGGCAGGCGTTCTGGCCCTCCTGGGACTGGGTGTCGTCGGAGGCCACCGCCTGCGTCCCCGTCCTGAACCCCACATGGAGCGCCTCAATCCGGCGCCTTGGTTCTACAGCGCCGCCCGATTCCTGCCCGATGGGAAATCCGTGGCTTTCACGGGCAGTCCGGATGCTGCGGATTCACACGAACTCTATCTGATGGGGCCCGGAACAGCCCCCCAGTCTGTGGGCGTGAAGGATGCCAAGGTGCTCGGGATTTCGCCTCGAGGCGACATCGCCCTCTACCTCCATGGCGATCAGCCGGTTCTTGCGGTGCGTTCGCTGGAAGGAGGCACCCCCCGTGTCATCTCAGACCGCTTCGCCACTCCCGACGATCAGGTGCTCTGGGTGCCGGGTGAGCCGTCTCCTGTGATCTGTCACGCGAATTTCCAGGGTCGCAAGATCCAAGGCATAGAGTTCCAGGGGCGTTGCCTGTTCGAGGCCTCCCCCCAAGCCGAAATCGGCGCCATGGCCGCGCTGCCCGGAAGACGGATCGCCTTTGTCGAAAAGGCCGGCTGGGGTCAAAGGCTACGGGTCCTTTCATTGGATGGGGCTCATTTCGGGCCATACCCGCTCCCGACGAGAGTCATGGGCACCCTCTATAGCAAAGGGAATCGCCTGCTGGGCCTCGCCGTGCCTGATGAGGGTCGTAGCGGCAGCCAACTGGTGGAAATGGATGATCGAGGTCGGTTGAAGCGAATGGTGCGCGCCTTCGAAGGGCTGCCGAACCTGTACGACGTCCATACCACCGGCGATGTGCTGATTTCGCCCAAAGGCTGGGAGGGGACGGGGGTCAGCCTCCGATGGCTCGCACCTGGGGCCGCGAACGAGCGTCCCGTGAGTGCCGGACGATTTCAGAGTCTCAGCGGCCTCAGCCGGGATGGACACCTGCTCGCCTTCAACAGCTGGAATGGCACCCCGACGTATCAGGGAAAACTGCAGAGGGCCGGAGCCCCCGAGGTCATGCCGATCACTGAGGGCCCCGTGGCGACCATCTCTCCGGACAACCTCTGGGTGCTGGTATGGACCGACGTGGGCTCCTTCAGACGCTTCCAGCGTGTTCCGGTGGGCCCTGGAAAGTCCACCCATCTGCCGGGGAATTGGCTCACGGCCCAGGTTCGATTCGCGGGAACGGCACAGAAAGTCTTCCTGTTCGGACGTCAGGCCGGAGATCCAGAGGGTCCATCGATCCCCTACCTGTGCGATGTCGAGGCAGGGACCCTGACCCGGCTCCCCTGGTCTGCCGCGGAGTTCACAGGCCCCCTCTCGCCCGACGGACAATGGGCCATGGTGCGCAAAGAGCAGGCACCCACCGCGACCTGGTACCAGGTGAACCTCCTCCTCGGAACCATGCTTCCCCTTCCTTCAGCCGTGGTGGGAAAGTCCCCTGTGGGCTGGAGCACCGATGGCAAGTCCATCTGGCTGCTGAGCACGAGCAACGGCTCTGGCGCCTTCCCCCTGACCCTCTGGCGATGCAGCGTGAAGAACGGAACCCTGACCCGGGTTCAACAGATTTCGGGCCCCACGGATCGAAACGCCATCGTGACGGAATTTGACATCACGGCAGATGGGGCCGGTTACGTGTACGAGATCCTCCATCAGGGGCAGGTTGCTGCGGATCTCTATCGTGTGACCTACCACTGAGGCGACCGCCGACCCGAGGTGTTACCTGGCGTCGATCTGCCGAAAGGGCCCCCAATGGATGCAGGACCCTTTCGCCCCCTGGCCTCAGGCCTACAGCGCGGCTTCCAGAATGCGGCGACTCACCCCCAAAGTCTGTCCCTGGTCCTCGCCAAGGGCCGTCATACCGTGGGTTTCCAGCTTCGCCATCACGGCGGGGATGGCGCTGGCGTCCAGGCCATAGGCAGCGAATCGCGTCGGCACGCCCAGGGATTCGAAGAAGGCGCGAGTGCCTTCGATGGCGGCGGTGATGCGCTCTTCCTCGGTGCCTTCCCGGATGCCCAGCACCCGCTCGCCGTACTGCAGGAGTTTCGCGCGCTTGGCATTCCGGCGGACATGCAGGGTCGCGGGCAGTACCAGCGCAAGGGTGCGAGCGTGGTCGATGCCATGGAGGGCGGTCAGTTCGTGGCCCACCATGTGCGTCGCCCAGTCCTGAGGCACACCCGCGCCAATGAGGCCGTTCAGGGCGAGGGTCGCCGCCCACATGAGGCTGGCGCGGACCTCCAGGTTTTCCGGCTCAGACAGGGCGCGCGGCCCGAGCTCGATCAGCGTGGAGAGGATGCCTTCCGCGAAGCGATCCTGGATGTGCCCACCGACAGGCACTGTCAAATACTGTTCCGTGGTGTGGACAAAGGCATCCACGATGCCATTCGCCACCTGCCGGGGCGGCAGCGTGAGGGTCTTGGCCGGATCGAGGATGGAGAAGACGGGGAAGCAGAGCGGACTGCCGAAGACCAGCTTGTCCTGGGTGGCGGCGCGGGTGATGACGGCCCCACTGTTCATCTCCGAGCCCGTGGCGGGGAGGGTCAGCACGCTCCCGAAGGGCACGGCGGCCTTCACCTTGCGCCCCCGGGTCTGCATGATCTCCCAGGCGTCGCCCGGGTAGGGCACCGCCGCGGCGATGAACTTGGTGCCGTCGATGACGGACCCGCCGCCCACCGCCAGCAGGAAGTCGAAGCCTTCGGCACGGATTTCCTCGACCGCCTTCATCAGAGTCTCGAAGGTCGGGTTCGGCTCGATGCCGTTGAAGGTGGCGTGGCTGCGGCTGCCGAGGGCCTTCTGGACTTCGGCCAGCGTGCCCGTGCGCTCGGCGCTGGATCCGCCGGTGAGAATGAGCACCTTGGCCGAGGCTGGGACCAGGCGATCCAGTTCCTGGATGCGACCCTCGCCAAACACGATGCGGGTGGGATTGTAGACGTCGAAGGGCTGCATAAAAACTCCTTTGGAAGGTTAAATTGGACCGGTCGTCTAGCCAAGCAACAAACGGAGGAACAGCGGTGAAGGACCGTGCTTATTTGGAAGGCGTCAACTGAGTCTCGGTGGCCCGGAAGGCCGCCACCAGAGGCTCGCCAGAACGCGTAATCTTGGCCAAGAGGCTCGCACCGAGCCAGAGGGCATAGTGATTCCGCGCCGTGGTGGCAGGATCGATCTCGCTAAAAGTGCCGACGCGCAGCCCCTCCTCCACCACACGGCTAAGACGATCCTCCACCCGGCGCGTGCCGCGTAGAAGCGAGAGCCGCATGGGTTCGCTGAGATCCGAGACCTCCGCCGCCAGCTTCACCACGAGACAGGGCTGCACACAGGCGCAGGGGGTCTGGGTTTCCAGCCAGAGGCGCCAGTAGTCCAGCAGGCGCTCCCGGGCATCCTTCCCCGGCGCCGCCAGCACCGGTTCCATCCGCTGCAGGTAGTCCTCGAAGTAACGGTCGAGCATCGCCTCGCCAAAGGCTTCCTTGCTGGCGAACCAGTGATAGAAGCTGCCCTTGGGCACCCCCGCCGCCGCCAGCAATTCCGCCAGCCCCACCGCGGTGAAGCCACGCTGGGCGATGATGCCCAGGCCAGTGTCGAGGATGTGGGAACGAACGTCGGACGGCGCCATGGACCTATAATATCTAAAGTAGACCAGTCGTCTAGACCACATCTCCACCCATCCCTTGCACTCCTGGCGCCGATGTCATCGCCTCTGGACGCATGTCCGATAAAGCCCACACCGATTCAGCTGCACAACAGTCACCGTCACCACGGATGGCGTCACGCGTCGGGGCGAGAAGCTCGACGAAGCGGAATCCAAGAAGTAGCCAAGGACCCGCTCCAGTGGACACGCCCCTGCCTCACCGCGGGGGTGCTTTCTTTACGGCAACGCCTCATTGGGATGCGCCCCACGCCAGCACGGGCCGCGGTGACGAGGAATTCACCGCAATGTCCAGAGGACATCCAGCGTGAGCCCCCATTCGCGAAATCGCCAAGCATTCCAACACAGTAAGTCACGGAGCGGAGAGTGAGCATCGCAGCTCTATTCTATGAATCAATTGACACCACCCCCCCCCACGCAAGAATCGACATCCACACCACATGAAGGAGTCACACATGCTCAAGCAACTCGCCACCGCGGCTCTCTTCTGCGCCCTGGGTTCAACGCTTTCGGCCGCAGACTGCACCATTGAGTATTTCCGTGGCGTGTACTACGTCACCAAAGCCAACGGCGACGTCTTTGCAACCACGAACAAGACGCGCGCCCAAGAATATGCAGTAAAAAACTGCTTCCCCGCCTAAAGCCTTACGGGCACGACCCGCCTCTCAGCCATTTCGCGCAAGATGTAATAATTCAATCAAGGCCTGTCTCATGTTGTGTCCCGCCCTCCTCGCCTGCCTCGCCCTCTCGGTTTTGCCGATGCTGGCGGATCCCCCGGAAGTTTTCGTCAACCCCATCGGCCAATGGGTGGGTGACCAACTTTTGGTGGCTTCGAACGCCTCCGAGATCCGCATGCTGGGCCGGGAGGGCGTGACGACTGTGCCCCGGCCGGGCACTTCCGCCGCGCCTTCCGGAGCCTCCGAGGTGGACCTGCTCAAGGGCCCCGGCGACCAGAAGCCCTTTGCCATCGGAACGGTACTCTATGTGAACGTCCGGAACGAGAAAGGCACGACGCTGTTCGAGCGCAAGCTCGAAGGCTGGACGCCCATCGCGCTGCTGCCCGCCACCGCAATGAAAGGCTTCCTGCCCACCCTCGTTCCGCTGAAGAACGGTCGGTTCCTGGTGCTGGGGCCACCGCCCACCGAGGAGGAGACAAAGAAGCACGTCGCGGCGCCCTTCGCCACCTACCGCCTCAACGACAAGGGTGCCCTGGAGCACCTGGAGTCGGGCAGCTTCACCCCTCTGCCCTTCCAAAACCACCCAGTGCTGAAGAACGTCGCTCTCCAACCCCACGCCCTGACCCTCACGGAGGACCACCTCGTCCTCGCCTCGCCGCACTACGGTGTCTTCTGGATCTTCAGCCTCGAGAACGGCGCCCTACGGCGCACGGCGCAGCTCTTCGGCGAAGAGGTCACGAAGCGCATGGTGGAAGCCAAAGAAGGCCTGGTGACGGTCCTGAACTTCCAGCCCCTGAAGGATGGCGATCTCCTGGTGAGCTCGCTGCACGCGGACCAGCTGCCCGATCTGTTGAAGGCGCGCCAGACCTTCTGGGCGGACATGCGCAAGATCGCGCCCAACCGCGGAAACCCTCCCGAAGCCTTCGAGAACTATGGTCGTGTCTATGCGGTACGCGAGACGGAGATCCGCACAACCTTCCCCTTCGTCACCTGGTTCACCGTGAAGCCTTCCACGGGCACCGTGAAGCGCCTCGAAACGGCCCCTCCCGGGGCACTCTCCGTGCGCGACAAGGCCGACGAGGACTTCTATTGGGTGGTGGACGAGGAGGACCGCGTCATCCACACGGCTCCCGACCTCTCGAACTACAAGCCTTTCCGTCGGCCCGTGCCCGTGCCCAAGGGGGCCAAGGAGACCAGTCCCAAGAAGGGCTGAGCGACTCTCCCGCCACATCCACGAGCACGGGATCAAGCACCTTCACGAGATCCGCAGGCGCCATGCACACCAGGAATCCCCTGCTGCCGCCGTTCAGGTAGACCTTTTCCAGCTCCAGAACGCTGCGCTCCAGATGCACCTTCATGGCCTTCTTCGTGCCGAAGGGGCTGGTGCCGCCCACGAGGTAGCCGCTGTGCTTGTTGGCGACTTCGGGCTTGCAGATCTGGATGCTGCGGGCGCCCACCTGCCGGGCCAGGGCCTTGGTGCTCACTTCGCGATCCCCGTGCTGGAGGATGATGAGCGGCCCGCCCTTGTCGTCCTCCATCACCAGCGTCTTGAGCACGCAGTGCTCGTCCACACCGAGCTCCCGTGCGGAGACGGCGGTGCCGCCCTTCTCCTCGTAGCGGTAGAGATGCTCCGTGAAGGGCACACCCGCGGCCTTCAGCACGCGGATGGCGGGGGTGGAGGGAAAGCTGGTCTTGGACATGGCGGGCTCCGCCCCCAGTATCGCCCACGGCCGCCCTCAGCGGACGAGGACCGACCAGGCCTCCCGGAACTTGCCACTCACGGGATCACACTCTGGGGGCTCCTCAGCCCGCACCAAATCGACGGGCGCAGCACGATGCTCCTCCAGCATCTGCCGCATGTTCCGAACCGAAGCCGCCCAGTTCGCATCGGCCTCCGCAGGATCCCGGTGGAGCAGGCGGATGCGCAGTTGCGCGGGCGCCGTCTGGATCACCTGGAAGCGGGCGATCCCGAGGGTCTGCTGAAGCGCCGCCGCCAGTGCCAGGGGCAGAAGGGGCACCTGCCCGCCCGCAATCCCAGGAACGAGGAGAATGTCATCCGCGCGGCCTGACACCTCGAGCAGAGGCAGTGTGAGCCCACAGGCGCAGCGCCCAGGCAGGATTCGGGCACGATCTGTCAGCTCGCACCGGATCACCGGAAGGATGCGGTTGGCGAGGTTGGTGACCAGCACACGCTCCGACATCTCCCCAGATACCGAGGGGTGGTGTGCCACGCTCACGGGCTCGAAGAGCGTCCAGTCGGCATTCAGGTGCAGATGGCCCAAGGCACACTCGTAGCCGATGAGCCCCGCCTCCGTCGTCCCGTAGAGGTTGCGAGGCGGAATGCCGAAAGCTTCCAGCATGCGAGCCCTGGCTTGGGGCCGTAAAAGCTCACCTGTACTCACCACCACAGCCGGTCGGATGCAGAGTCGACCCGCCAACTGCTCCAGCGCCAGGATCTCCAGGGCTGCGGCGTAACCGGTGAGACTGGCGGGCTGGAGTTCATTCAGCGTCTCTACCATCTCCGGGATGGGGAGCGTGATGGGAACCAGGCGGAGGCACCGCGCCGTCTGCGGGTTCGTTCGGCGCTGGCGGCTGAGCTGCGTCCCGCCCATGGAGTGCGCCTTATCCGTGAAGATGGACACCCGAAGCCCGCCCAGCGCCTGCATTCGGCGCACGACATCGGGCGTGTACCAAGCCTGAGCGAGGCGTACCACGTTCAGTGCGGTGGTGGCCGCTTCCCAATGGGAGTCCGCCAACGTCAGACAGGGCGAGCCTGTGGTGCCGGAGCTCCGCCAGAGCATGTATTTCCCGAGGAAGGGATGTCCCACCTGGGTTACGTCTGCCAAATGCCGACGCACCTCGATCTCGCGCACCGCAGGGTCCGTCACCACCTCGTCGAAGTTCGCCATCAGCTCCCGCTTGGTGACAGGTGGCAACTCGCGAACATCCCTGATGACCTCGGGAAGACCGCGATACCGGCGTTCGTAGAATGGGGCGTGGCGGCGCGCATAGGCCACCAGCTCATTGATCCGCCGCAGCTGGACTTCTGCCAAGGCCTCCGGCGTCGCCCGGGAGAGGCCTTCCGTGTCGAAGACGAATGTGGAGAGCAGGTTCAAACAGACACCGGGGGGAGGGTTCAAAACCATCTGAGGATCTCGACCCGGAAATTTCAAGACCCCCTCGAGCAGGATGCCGGTCGCGAACGGCTCGAACTGCGGGCAGAATGACCGGCACAGGAGGCCCGGATGCTTCAGGAGTTCCGCAAGTACCCGCGCGCAGAGGCCGGGATCCACATCCAGGTCGGGTTCCACTTCGGCGGACACCGTTTCACCGGACTGCCGGTCACCATGCTGGGTGCGGGAGGATGCGGATTCCAGGCGCCAGAGGCGATGCTGCAGCTGATGGATGTGCTGGAGCGCTCCACCCTGCTGGACCACCTCGTGCTGGAACACCCCATGCTGCCCCACCAGCCCGTCCAGGCCCGGATTGCCTACACCACAGGTCACGATCCCGTGTCCATCGGCCTCGAGTTCGTGGAACTCCCCTCTGACTTTCAGGAACGCCTCTCTCACCTCGTGCAGAGCCTGATGCACCCCGCCCTGCACGCCTGACGGCCCCTCATGCAGAAAAGCCAGGACCCGCAGGTCCTGGCTTTTCTGCATGAAGCCCCAAATCAGGCCTTGGGAGCTTCCGTCGTCTCGTGAACGGCGAAGGTGCGTCCCGTGAGCTTCTCCAGCAGGGCGATGCCGAAAAGGCCGTTCATGAGGCCCGCGCCATCGCTGCCCGAACCGCCGCCACCGAGGATCAGGTTGTCGGGGATCAGCTTCAGGTCGCTGCCGGCGATCTTATCGATGACGCGGATCTGGCCGAAGACGTCGCGACCCATGGCAGCCACCTCCAGCTTGTAGGCCTCCGCGGTGCTGGTGCCCTTGGCCAGGATGATCTCTGCCTCGGCGGTGCCCACCTTCTGAATGGCCAGGGAATCCGCATCGGCGTTGACCTTGGTGGCCTCGGCCTTGCCGCCCGCTTCCAGCTTCACGGCGGTGGCTTGGCCTTCCGCCATCAGGATGGCCGCCTGCTTGGAGCCTTCAGCCTCCTTGATCCGGCCTTCGGCCAGGTTCTTCTGGATCTCGACGTTCCGCTCCGATTCCACCACCTTCGGCTGCATGTTGGCCTGGGCCTTGGCGTTCTCCAGGTTGCGCCGCTCATCCTGGGCCTCCTTCTGCGTCGCGAAGGTCTTCTTCTCCTGCTCCGCAATCTGACGGTCAGTCACGGTCTTCGTCAGCTCAGGCGGTAGCACGACATCCGCGATGAGCGTGTCCTTGGAGTCGATGTGGTGCACCCGCAGCACCGCGTCGATGTGCTGCTTGGCCTTGTCCTGCAGCTCCCGGCGCTGGGTGTAGAGGTCGAGGGCCTGGATGTACTGGGCAGAGTTGCGGAAGTGGCTGCTGATGGCGGGTTCCAGCACCTGGCTGATCATGTTGCGCACGGTGCCGAGGTTGGCGATCACCTTGGGGGCGTTCTTCATGGGGATGTGGATGATGACGCTCACGTCCATGTTCACGTTGAAGGCGTCGGCGGTGCGCAGGGTGATGGTCTTGAGGTTGGAGTCCAGCTCGTGGGCGCTGGAACGGTTGTCCGCCCAGTTCAGGAGGATCTGGGTGGTGGGCACGATGTCCACCTTGCAGATCTTGGTATTCAGTGGGTGTTTGCCGGGCTGGAGCGGGTCGGCCCAGATGCCCTTGCTGCCGTTGGCCACGATCTTGGCATTCACCGCGTCATCCGTGAGGTCGGCGCCTTCGCCGCCCACGTAGCTCGTCACCACGCCGCAGTTCCCGATGTCCACGCGGATCATGTCCACCCGCTCGATGCTGGCGAACCAAGGATTGACGGCATAGTTGCCGGCGCGCAGGACTGGGATCTGCAGACCCTTCTGACCACCGGCCTTCAGGAACGCGTCAGCATTCTGGAAGTTGTCGTGGGTGTCGAGAGGCAGTTCCTCGGCCGCGATCTTGGAGGGATCCACGATGGGCCGGCCCTCGTTGATGGTGACGATGCCCACCTCGTCCGGCCCGATGTGGGTCCAGTCCACGATGTCAATCACCTTGAAGAGCACGGGATTCAGGCGGTAGACACCGGGCATCAGCACTTCCAGCTGCCGCCCCCGCTCGCCGCCGTTCTGGATGAAGGCCTGACCGTCAAAGAAATTGCCGTGGCCCGGCACCTTCGCCGCCAACAGACGACCGTCCGGTACGCGACCACCGTCCGCGGCCTCCACGAGCCCCATCTTGCCGCCGGGAATGCGGGTGATGGGCCGCTTCTGGACCTTGAACATCAGCGTATTGATGCGGTAGTAGCCCGGCTGCAGGAAGGCGATCTGGGGGCCCTTCTGGCCGCCGTTGCGGATGAAGGCCTGGGCATCCTGGAAACTGTCACAGGGCACGGGAGACCCGAAGTTGCCGCCTTCCCGCGTCACGGGCTGGCCCGCGATGGACTCCACCGTACCCACTTCGTCGTCGTGAATCATCGTGGCGTCGACCATTTCCACTTCGAAGAGATGCGGATTGATCTTGTATTCGCCTTCCGGGAGGATCCCCAGCTGCGGCCCCTTCTCGCCGCCGTTGCGGAGGAAGGCCTCGCCGTCCTGGAAGAGGTCGCACTCCACGGCCTTGGCCATGAACTGTCCACTGGGGATCGGCGCTCCGGCCACGGCGCGCACCACGCCCACCTTGTTCTCCTGGATGACGCAGAAATCCTTCTTCATCACGCGGTAGATGAAGGGGAACAGGAGGTGGAAGCCGGGGCCGAGCACCCGGGCCTGAACGCCGACTTCGTTGCTCAGCGCGACGGTGCGGCCATCGGGCATCTGCTTTCCGAACCAGCGGCGCTCCAGCAGGATGATCTGGTTGCCTCGGGCGATGGTGAAGGACTTGAGGAGGATGGTCAGCAGCACAAGGCCGCCGATTCCGTAGAGGATCAGGTGAGGCTGGGGTTCCATGGGTGCCTTTCGGAGATGAGTGGTTCTCAGTCTGCCAGTTCAACCGGGCGGGCCCTCGCCGTCGAGAACCTCCGCTGATCCGTTTATGGAGCGCGTTCAGCTCGCATCGGATCGCGCTGGATGGTGGGCTGCGCCACCAATGCATCGCCATGCGAGGCCTTTCCCCGTAGACTGGCCCCACTCCCGGAGGTTCCATGCCCCGCGTCCTACCATCCCTGGCCCTGGCCCTGGCCCTCGCGGCCCCAGCGCTGGTCAGCCTCCAAGCCCAGACCGTCCCCGGGCCCTCCCAGTTCCTGGGGATCCAGGTCGGCGCAGACCGGGTGCTGGCGGACTACGGACAGATCACGCGCTACTTCCAGGAACTGGCCAAACGCAGTTCCCGCGTGGAAATCGACAACCTTGGCAAGACCACCCAGGGCCGCGATCTGCTGATGGCAGTGATCTCCAGCCCCGAGAACCTGAAGCAGAAGGCCCGTTACCAGGAGATCGCCCGGAAGCTGGCCGATCCCCGGGGGCTTGATGCCGCGGAAAAGGCCAAGCTGGTGAAGGAGGGCAAGGCGGTCGTACTGGTAACCTGCGCCATCCACTCCAGCGAGATCGGTTCCAGCCAGATGGCCATGGAATGGGCCCACGCCCTCGCCACGGGGCAGGACGCGGAAACGAAGCGGCGCCTCGACGACGTCATCCTCCTGCTGGTGCCCAGCCTCAATCCCGACGGTCACGACATGGAGGTGGACTGGTACCGCAAGCAGCTCGGCACGCCCTTCGAGGGCGGCCGCATGCCGTGGCTCTATCACTGGTATGTGGGCCACGACAACAACCGCGACTGGGTGAACCTCACTCAGAAGGAGAGCCAGGCGATGAGCCGGGCCGTCTATCGGACGTGGCATCCCCAGGTCTGGCTCGACGAACACCAGATGGGCTCCACGGGACCACGCCTCTTCATTCCGCCCTACACCAACCCCGCGAGCCCCGTGGTCCATCCCCTCGTGTGGCGCCAGATCGACCAGCTGTCCTCCTTCATGGCCCTGCGCCTGGAGCAGGAGGGCAAGGCGGGCGTGGGCTATGGCTTCAGCTTTGATGCCTATTGGCCCGGTGGCACCAAGAACACCGCGTGGTTCAAGAACACCGTGGGCATCCTTTCGGAAATGGCCAGTGTGCGTGTCGCCACGCCCATCGACGTGCACCCCACGGAACTCTCCGGGATGGGCAAGGGCCTCACGGAATACCAGGCCCAGGTGAACTTCCCGAACCCCTGGAAGGGCGGCACCTGGCGCCTGCGGGACATCATGGACTACGAGCGGATCCTCTCGGACGGCCTGCTGGAGATGGCGGCGGAGCGCCGGGCAGACCTGTTGAAGTCCAAGGTCCAGATGGCGGAGGACAGCATCGCCCAGGGAAGCCCCGACCGCTGGTGGCGAATCGCATCCGAGCAGCGGGATCCCGCCAGTGCGGCCAAACTGGCGCACCTGCTAGAAACCCACGGTGTCGAGGTCCGATGGAGCGATCCCGAACGGGCGTGGTTCATCCCCACCGCCCAGCCCTTTGGCCGCTTCGTGCGGGAAATTTTCACCGTCAACCGCTACCCAGAGGTGAGCCTCCAGTCCGGCGCCGCGACCCTGGCTCCCTATGACGTGACGGCCTGGAACCTGCCGCTCCACATGGGTGTGGACGTCCAGACGGTGCAGTTGGATGACGCCGCGGCCAAGCGTTTGCGCCCTGCCAAATCCGAAGATGGACCGGTCAGCCACCTGGAACCGGGTGCCAAGGTCTATGCCCTGGACCGCGCCAGCAACGCCGTGACGCCCTTCCTGAACGCCTATCTGAAGGCCGGGGGCAAGGCGACGGTGAGCCTGGATGCCTTTGAAGACGGTAGTCGACACCATGAGGCTGGCACCCTGCTCCTGGAACCCACCGCCGAGCTGAAGGCCCTGGTGGAGCGCCATGGTCTCGCGCCCCAGGCCCTGACGAGGCCCCCGAAGGCTGCCACAGCCGTCCAGAAACCCGTTCGCGTCGGCCTCTACAAGTCCTTCAGTGCCTCCATGGATGAGGGCTGGACGCGCTTCGTGCTGGATCAGGCGGGCTTCGCGCCGGAGAGCCTCGACAACAAGGCGATCAAGGCGGGCAAGCTTCGGGATCGGCTGGACGTGCTCGTCCTGGCCAACCAGGCCAAGTCCGCCATCCTCGAAGGCCGTAGCGCCCAAGATGCCCCCGCCGAATATGCGGGCGGCATGGGCAAGGAAGGCCTCAAGGCCATCAAGGCGTTCGTGGAAGCCGGAGGCACCGTGGTCGCCCTCGGGGCCAGCTCCGACCTCGTCATTGAGGAATTCAGCCTGCCGGTCCGCAACACCCTGGCCACGCCGCGAAACGAGATGGCCCGCACCAATGACGCCGAAGGTTTCAATGCCCCTGGCACCCTGGTGCGCGTCCATGTGGCGCCCTCCCATCCCGTGACCTGGGGCATGCCTCCGCAGACCGCCGCCTTCCTGAACAGCCGCATCGCCTTCCAGACCAGCCCCTCCCGGCCTGACACCACCCGAACGGTCCTCGCCCACTATCCCGAAGACGCCCGGGACATCCTGCTCTCCGGCTATTTGAAAGGCGCCGAGCAGCTGGAGCGCAAGTCCGCCGCCGCCGCGTTCGAGGTCGGCAAGGGCAAGGTGGTTCTCTTCGGCTTCGCCGTGCAGCACCGCGCCCAGACGGACGGCACCTTCAAGCTCCTCTGGAACGCCCTGCACTGGGCAGCCCAGGAACCGTAGAACGCCGAGAACCGTATCCGCCTGAATTAATTTGCGGCCCGCATCTGATCCATGCGGACCGCATTTCCATAAGCCAGCATTCATATCCATGCTGCATCCACGAGAAATTCAACTCGAATCCCTTCATGAGCGATGACATGGTCATCCCCGACAGCATTTGACCACCGTCACGGTGCATATCCGCCCCTGGCAGCATCCGAGTCAACACGCTGGAACTTTCCGATACGCTGGTCTTGAATTCCCAAGGTCCCTGAGGTCTATGGATCCCGTCGTCTACAGCTTCCACGCCCCCCGTCACGATCTTGAGATCGTGGCCCGTCACGTCGTGCGCGATCACCTGGCGGATCACCTGATCCTTTGGAAGCGCATGACCGGCTGCGCCGAGATGCTCTACATGGCCACCTGCCAGCGCACCATCTGGGTGCTCTGGGGGGGCAATCCCGAGGTCATGGGCCTCAACCAGGAAGTTGCCCGCTACGAGGGTGAAGCCGGTTGGCGCTACATGCTGGAGGTGGCCACGGGCCTCGTCAGCGCGAATCTGGGCGACCGCGAAATCGTGGGCCAGCTGCGCACGAGTCTGGAAGAAGGCAAGAACTGCAACACCGCCGGGGATGAGGCCACCGCGTACCTGGACGACATCCTTCGAGAAGCCCAGCGCATGCGCTCCAGGCTCGGTCTGGCCGACGGATCCGCCAGTGTCGCCACCGCTGCCCTGCGCCACCTGGAGCAGGCCCTCAAGCCGGGCGCCAAGGTCGTGCTCGTGGGCGTCGGTCCCATGACCCAGTACCTCGCGGAGCGGCTGCCGGAGCGGGGCTACCAGGTGACAATGTCCAATCGGACCCTCTCCAAGGCCGAGGCCCTGGGCCATCCTGTCGTGCCCCTGGGGCAACTTCAGCGGGATCCCGGCCACTTCGACGCCCTGGTGAGCGCCACTGCCAGCCACCGCCCGCTCTTCACCCTGGACGCCTGGAGCCACATTCAGCGCCACCACCACATGCGCGTCCTCGATCTCGCTTTGCCCCCGGATACCGAGCCGGCCCTGGAAACGCTGCCTTGGGTGCACCGCATCGGACTGGAAGCCTTCCTGGCCGAGACGGAGGCCGCCAAGGTCCAGCGCCGTGCCGCCGCGGATCAGGCCGAACCGCACCTCCTCCAGGCCGTCACCCGGCTGCGCAAACGGGGCGAGGAGCGCTCCCAGAAGTCCCAGATGAAGACGGTGCAACAGAAGCTGACCGAGGCCTGGGACCAGCTGGAGCAGGACGCCCTGGCCCCCGGAACCCTGCTCGCCAAGCTGGACGCCCCGGCCCTCGAAGCCCTCCAGGGCGTACTCAAGCGGGGCCGAACCCTGGCCTTCCGCGCCCTCAACCAGGGGTCCCTGTGAAGATCGTCGTGGGAACCCGGGGCTCCGAGCTCGCGATCAAGCAGGCGGAAGCCATGGTGGCCTTTCTCGCCGACCAGGGCGTGGAACTCGAATGGCGGAAGTTCACCACCAGCGGCGATGCCTGGCTGGCGGGACCGCTGGACAAGTCCACGGGCACTGGCTTCTTCACCCGCGAGCTGGAAGACGCCCTCAACGTGGGTGAGGTGGATCTGCTCATCCACAGCTTCAAGGACGTTGCCCTTGAGCGCCCCGCGGGCATCGTCACCGCCTGCGTGCCCGTGCGCGAAAACCCCGTGGATCTGCTCGTCATGCGGCAGGACGCACCCGATGCGCCGGTCATCGGCACCAGCGCCGAACGCCGCCGCCGCTTCCTGGAGCGCGCTTTCCCCAAGGCCTCGTTCACCTGGATCCGCGGCAATGTGCCCACGCGCCTCCAGCGGGTGCGGGATGGCATCCTTCGGGACGCACCGCTCCACGCCACCATCCTGGCCGCCGCGGGCCTCGGCCGCCTCGGCCTGGACCTCTCCGGCCTGAAAGTGCGCCCACTCACTCCGGACGAACTCCTGCCTGCACCCGCCCAGGGCGCCCTGCTGGCGGAGACCCGCTCGGACCGCCCCGACATCGTCGACATCCTCAAGGGCTTCCACGATCCCGCCACCGCCCGTCGAGTGGCGCTGGAGCGAGGCGTGCTTGCGGGCATCGGCGGCGGCTGCCAGCAGCCCCTCGGCGCCCTGGCGACCCTGCGGGAGGATGGCACCATGCACCTCCGGGCCGCCTTTGCGGGTGACGATGGACTGCGGGAGGCTGAGGCCGAGGGCGACGACGCCGACGTGCTCGCCCGCGTGCTGCAGGGCATGGGCTGGTGAAACGCCTCGGTCTCGCCCGGAACCCCGAAGACGCGCTGTTCGCAGCGGTCGCCGAGGCGGGCTGGGAACCGGTGAGCTGCCCCTTCACCACCTTCGAGCGGACCGAAGAGGACAATCCCTGTCCAACGGCAGACCTCGCCATCGTGCTTTCTCCCGCCGCCGCCCGTACCGTGACACTGGATCCCGCCCTGCCCTGCATCGCCACCGGAGAGGCCACGGCCCGCCCGCTGGAGAACGGCAGCCGCCGCGTGGATCTTCCAGAGACGCCAGATGCGGAAGGCCTCTGGAAGACCCTGCAACGGCTTCGACCGCAGGGCGGCCACATTCTGCTGGTGCGCGGCGAGCGTAGCCGGGAATTCTTGGAGCACGTAGCTGCGGACAGTCCCTGGCGGATTCACCCCTGGATCACGCACCGGGAAGTGGCCACGGTGCCCTTCCCAGACCTCACGAACCTGGATGCCGTCCTCGCCCTCGGCCCCATGCAGGCGGAACTCCTGGCCATCCGTGCGAAGGCCCTCCTGCGCTTCGCGTGGGGCGCCCGCACCGCGGACGCTTTCGCCCGCGGTGGCACCCCCGCCACGGACTGGTGCGAACCTCGACCGGGTGCACTGAAAGCCCTGCTTTCACGGGCTCAAATCTGAAACAGAAGCGGCGCCCGAGGGCGCCGCTTCCGTCAGTGAGAAACGCACCTACCGGATCACCAGATCCATGGGCATGCGCGCGTAGATCCCGCGGGGATCGTTGAGGGCGGAGAGGGCACGGAACACCCGATCAAACTCGTTCTTCACGTCGCCCGCCAACCCGGTGCGAGTGAGTTTCCGCTTGTCCTTGTCCCCCAGGAGACTCAGCACCTTCTCGAGGCCCTGCTTGGCGGGATCAGGGGTATCCACCCGGTAATCGTTCTCGATCTTGGCCAGCTTGGCGGCATGGCGGATGGCGTCCTTCAGCCCGCCCATCTCGTCCACCAGACCGAGCTTCAGCGCCGCCTGACCAGACCAGACGCGCCCCTGGGCCACTTCGTGCACCGCCTCCTTGGTCATCTTACGGCTGTCGGAGACACGCCGGAGGAACTGGTCGTAGACATCATCCACCAGCACCTGTATGCGGGCCAGCTCGTCGGCGGTGCGGGGCCGCCCAATGCCCGGAGAGGCCAGCCGCGCAGTCTGGACGTTGTCCCAAGTCAGACCGTGTTCATTGGCCAGCTTCTTGACGTTCGGCATCATGCCGAAGACGCCAATGGAGCCGGTGATGGTGTTGGGCTCGGCGAAGATGCGGCTGCCGTAGGTGCTGATCCAATAGCCGCCGCTCGCGGCGAGGTAGCCCATGGAGACCACGACGGGTTTCACGGCCTTGGTGAGGATCACTTCACGCTGGATGAGCTCCGAGGCGATGGCGCTGCCGCCGGGGCTGTTCACCCGAAGGACGACGGCCTTGATGCTTGTGTCGAGACGCAGGCGACGCAGCTCCCGGCTGAGACGCTCCCCGCCGACCTGGTTGCCGTCGCCCTCCCCATCCACGATGTCGCCTTCGGCGTATACGACGGCGATGCGGTTGCGTCCCTTGGAGCTGTCGCCGCCGATCTTCGCGTAAGTCTCCAGCGTGATCTGGGGGAACTCCCGATCCTTGGCCTGTTTGCCGGAAAGCCGCTTCAGTTCGTCCAGCACCTCGTCCGGATTCGCCAGTTTGTCCACGAGACCCGCCTGGAGGGCCTCCTGGGAGAGCAGCGTGCCCTTCTGGTCCGCAAGGGTCTGGAGATCCTCTGGCAGCTTCTTGCGGTCGGCGGCCACGCCAGCCTTCCACTCGCTCCAGATGTCACCGAGGAAGGACTGCATCTGCTCGCGGTTGGCATCGCTCATCTTCTCGAGGATGTAGGGCTCCACCGCACTCTTGAACTTGCCCACACGGGTCACCTGGACTTCGACGCCGTATTTTTTGAACAGTCCCCCGAAGAACATGGGCTCGGCGGCAAGTCCCGTGACGTCCACTTCACCGCTCGGATGCAGGTAGACCGTGGAGGCGCCGCCGCAGAGGTAGAGATCGCTCTTCCCGTAGGCCTCGTTATAGGCAACCACCGGCTTGCCGCTCTCCTGTTTGAACCGCTGGAGGGCCTCACGCAGCTCCTTGAGGGCCGCGGGTCCACTGGCGTACCCGGAACTCTGGACATTGCCTGTCAGATAGAGGGCGGCGATGTGCTTGTCCTTGGCCGCGCGCTCCAGGGTATTCAGCAGCAGAGGCAGGGGCGTACCCGCCTCCCCTCCGCCGGAGAGGGCGCGCTGGAGGGCTTCCTGGGGACCGCCATCCTGGGCGGCATCGGGAATGGGCTGAGACAGGTCCAGCACCAGTACGGCCCGATCGGGCACCGTCGGCGCCGCGGGGGTCATGGCCGCCATGAAGACGAAGAAGAGCAGCAGCGCGGCGCCACTGAACAGGGCAAGCGCCACCATGGACGCCAGCAGGCTCTTGAGGAAGTCCCTCATATCAGTGCTCCTGAATGGATCCTCATGGTGACACACGGCGCTCACCTCTCGTCCCCACCCGCCGGGATGCCGTCACCGCTGCTCGGCGAGGATCGACCATTCGTCCCAGGAACTCCACCGTCGGCCTGGAAATACCCCGCTCGGACACCAGGGATGGAAGGCTGGTATCCGTTCCGAGCAAAGGATCCCCCATGCGCCTCCTGCCATTCCTGCTTCCCGCCATGCTGGTCGCGGCCCCACCCACAGGTCTGACCTCCGAGCAACGAGCCCTGCATCTCCAGTCCTTCGAACAGGTCTGGTCCACCGTCGCCAAGCGCCACTGGGATCCGACGTTGGGTGGACTCGACTGGCAGAAGGTCCATGACGAATTTAAGCCCAAGGTTGAAAAGGCCGCCAGCGTGGGCGAGATCCGCGCCCTCCTCGGGGACATGTTGGGGCGCCTGAAACAGACCCACTTCGGCATCGTCCCGGCAGAGGTCTACGCGGATCTTCAGAGCGGCGCGAAGGAGAGCGGCACCCCTGGCCTTGAACTGCGCCCTCTCGCGGGCAAGGCCATCGTGACGGAAGTGGAGCCAAGCTCCCCCGCCGCCAAGGCTGGCATCAAACCGGGCTGGGAGTTGGTGCGCGTCTCCGGCCGTGAGGTGGCGCCCCTCTTCCAGAAGCTGAGTGGGGCATTCAAGGATTCCACCCAGCACGACCTCATCCTCAGCCGCCGCCTGGGAGGGCTGCTGGACGGCCAGGTCGCGGAAACCGTCGATGTCGAATTCCACAACGGCAAGGCCATCGTCCCGGTGAAACTGGGGCGCACCGAGCCCAAGGGCCGTCTGGTCACCTTTGGCAACATGCCGCCCATGCCCTTCTGGCTGGAGCGCAAGAGCCTTCCTGCAGACGTGCGAGTTCTGCGATTCAGCATGTGGATGGATCCAGAGACCGTGGCAGACGGCTTCCGCGCAGCCTTGACGGAAGGCGGCCCCGCCAGGGGTTTCGTCCTCGACCTGCGCGGCAATCCCGGGGGCATCGGTGGCATGGCCATGGGCGCTGCAGGCTGGTTCACAAGTGAGACGGGCCTCAAGCTGGGCACCATGACCCTGCGCGGATCGGCCTTGAAATTCGTCGTCTTCCCGCGTCCCACCCCCTTCGACGGCCCCGTGGCGATCCTCGTCGACGGCTGTTCCGGCTCCACCAGCGAGATCTTCGCGGGCGGCATGCAGGACATCAAGCGAGCCCGAGTCTTCGGCACGCGCTCCGCCGGTGCGGCCCTGCCCTCCATGTTCGAACGCCTCCCCAATGGCGACGGCTTCCAATACGTCATCGCCAACTACATCTCCCACGGCGGCAAGCCCCTGGAAGGCCTTGGGGTGACGCCGGATGAAGTCATCGTCCCCACGCAGTCCGCCCTCCTCGCAGGGCAGGATCCCATCCTGGATCAGGCCGTCGCCTGGATCCGCCAATCCACCAAGTAACTCACAGGAGCTTCCATGTCCTTCACACGAATCGCACTGCTCTCCCTCGCCGTTCCCGCCATGCTCGCGGCACAGGCCCTTCCCAAGGCCGAGACCATCCTCGACCGCTCCATCGAAGTCACGGGCGGCAAGGCCACCCTCGCGGCAAAAAAGTCCGCGATCATCAAGGGCACCTTCGAGATGCCCGCCGCGGGCCTCAAGGCCACCATGACCGTCTACCGGGCTGAGCCCAACCTCACCCTTTCCGAGGTTGATATCCCAAACATGGGCAAGATCCGCGAAGGCTTCGACGGCAAGAACGCCTGGGGCATCAACCCCATGCAGGGACCCCAGGTAAAACAGGGTGCAGAGAAGATCGCCGCCGAGCGCGAGGCATTCTTCCACGCTGAGAACTGGCGCGAGGTCTACAAGAGCGTCCAGACCCAGGCCACCGAAACCGTGGAAGGGGAACCCTGCTACAAGGTGCTGGCCACCCCCCACAAGGGCGAGCCCGCGACCCATTACTACAGCGTCAAGACAGGCTTCCTAGTTAAAGTGACCACCAAGCTGGTGACCGCCATGGGTGAGATGCCCATGGAGATGGTCTCCAAGGACTACAAGAAGGCGGGCGACGTACTCATGCCTCACACCATGGTGAACAACGCCGCGGGCCAGACCTTCACGATCACCTTCACCAGCGTGGAGTGGAACAAGCCCATCGAGAAGAGTACCTTCGACGCGCCCGCCGAGATCCAGGCGCTGCTCAAGAAGTAGGCGGCCCGCACTCCCCGACGGCCCTCTCACCGGGGGCCGTCGGTGCGTCTGGCCGACTCCAGATGAAGGAAAGCCCCCACCCCAGCAGTGCCAGGATCGGCACCCAAAGCCAGCCCTGCACCCTGCCATGGAGCAGCATCGCCCCGAGGCTGAGGATGATGAGGAGCGTCGCCAGCACCTTGGCCCGACGGGGAATCACGCCGTGGTCCTGCCAATTCCTCACCGTCCCGCCGAACCGGGGCTGTTCCCGCAGCCAGCGGTGAAGCCGCTCCGAGCTGCGGGCGAAGCAGGCTGCCGCAAGCAGGAGGAAGGGCGTCGTGGGAAGCAGGGGCAAGACCACACCCACCGCTGCCAGCCCCACGAAGAAGCAGCCCGCCAACAGCCAGAGGAGCCGCCTCATTGGGACCTGGGCGCCCCGCGCCTGGGTCGCAACAGGGGCATGCGACCTTCCGCCACCAGCGTCATCTCGCAGCGGTTGCAGTCGAACACACACCGGTAGTGATGGCCCTCATGCTCCAGGAAGAGCGGCTCATCCAGCACGGGAACATCCCCCGCGGTCCGATCGAGGACGTGCCGGAGGCAGTGGCCGAGTTCGTATTTCAGGCAGAGTCGGGTGGTCATGACCGGCTTGCCCATACCCAAGGCCTGCAGCTCCAGGGCCGGTTCCATCTCCACCGCTCCGCGCGTGGCATAGAAGCGCCGGGCAAGTGAATTGGCGATGTTCCAGCGAAAGTCCAGGTGCGGGTCCGGACTCGGCACCAGCCGCCGCCCCAGGACGGATCGCGGGGGCAAGGCCTCCATAGGGGCCGCACGGAAGGGTTCGGCGGCGCGCAGCGCATCGAGCCAGAGCCGGTCCTGCGTGCGATGCATCTCGTCTCCGGGCTGCACGTTTCCCGCATCCCGCACGGTCACCCAGCGCCCGTCCA
>CAYQAS010000056.1:0-27313 GCA_964415525.1 uncultured Solibacteraceae bacterium | reverse complement strand
ACCAGGATGTGCAGGCCGCCATGGCGCTCGACCGTCGTTGCCACGGCCGCGCGAACGGTCTCGCCATCCATCATGTTCAGCAGCACGTAGTCGGCCTTGGCGCCGGTGGCCTGGATCTCTGCAACGACGCGCTGAAGGTCGGCCTCGGTGTTCGGAAGGCTGCCGCAGACGACGAGGGCGCCGGCCTTGGCCAGCTCCTTGGCGATCACTTCGCCGATGCCCTGACTGGCGCCGGTGATGAGGGCGACTTTCCCGTCGAGCCTGAACATAGGGGTCTCCTTACTAAAAGAGAGCCAGCATACCAGGGGGTTGGTGCAGACTCCGCCAGGTCAGCGTTTGGGTATGAAGTGCTTCATGTCTTAAAAATGCAAGGGCCTCTCATCCATGTGCACGATTTCTTTGAAAAATTTTCTAAAGTCACCCTGGCCGCTTCCGATAGGGGGAAAGCATCCGCTGGTGGATGAAGTGGGGTTCCGCCAGCACCCGTTCCCGAAAAGGAATGGGGCTGTTCCTCCTAGGCGAGGGCAGGGAGAGGGGAAAGGGGAGAAGGCGCCTGGGGAGGACGCCTTCTCTTTCCCCGCTTGTGGCTTCATCGGCCCACTTTGAGAGCGATCAGGGCCAATGCGTCCGCCAGGGCGGTGACATCCGAAACGGGCAGGAGGACGAAGCGCCCATCCGGCAACGGCGTGCTCGCCTCCAGCACCGTCCGGCTCTCGGGCGAGAGGGGCAGGGCGAAGGCGGCTGCGGACTCCCGGCGCACGAGGTTCAGGCCCAGGATGAGGTGGCCGGATTGCGGATAAAGCCCCGCGAGGGGCCCCTTGCCCTTGCGGAAGTCCAGGCGCCAGCCAGCCCGCGCCCCGTAGGACTTCCATGTTCCGGGCTGGCGGGCTGCAGCTTCCAGCTCGGCCGTCAGCGTTGTCCAGAGCGGCAAGGCTGGGCCGAGGACGTCTCCCACCGCCTCCGCATCGGGTGGGGGGCCTTGGTGGGGAAAGCAGCCGATGGGCATGGATCAGCCCCTCGTGGAGCCGGATGGGGTCGCGAGTAAGGTCTCTGCGACCTGTTCCATGACCATCTGGGCCGGGTCGAAGACCCCGGGCAGGACGGTGAAGTCGTGGAGCATCCCCAAAACTTCGCGGTGGGTGACCGGAACCCCTGCGGCCTGGAGCCGCTCGGCATAAGCTCGCCCCTGGTCCCGCAGGATGTCGAACTCCGCGGTGACAACGGTGGCGGGGGGCAGGCCCCGGAAGTCGTCTGCCAGGAGCGGCGAGAGGCGAGGATCGCGCAGGTCCGCGCCGGGGCAGTAATGGCCACGGAACCAGCGGAGGCTTTCCGTGGAGAGCCATGGGCCTGAGCCGAAGTGACGGAAGGCTTCGGCCTCCTCGGCTTCATCCCGCAGGTCGACCCAGGGGCAGAGGAGCACCTGGTGGGCGATGCGGGGGCCACCCTGTTCGAGGGCCATCCGGGCGACCTGGGTCACGAGGTTGCCCCCGGCGCTGTCCCCCATCAGGGCGAGGTGCGTAGGGTCTCCCCCAAAGGTGGGGGCGTGAGCGGCGGTCCACCGGGTGGCATGCCAGGCATCTTCCTGGGCTGCGGGAAAGGGATGCTCCGGGGCGAGCCGGTAGTTTACAAAGGCCACAAGCCAGCCGGTCCGGTGGGCCAAACGGGCACAGAACCCTTCGAACTCCTCAGGAAGTCCCACGACGAATCCGCCGCCATGGAAGAACACGAGGATGGGGCGATCCGGGGCCTCTCCCGACTGGAAGAGGCGCACCGGCACGCCGTCGGCATCGATTTCCAGGATCGAAACGCCTTCGGGAACGGGTTCCAGCCAATGGGCTGGCATGAAACCCTGGCGCACCTGGGCTGGATCCGTGGAGGACGGCGGCGCCTCAGCGGCCAGGACCGCGAGCAGCGCCTCCGCGTCGGGATGCAGGTCACCTGGATAGGCTGGGTAGAACGGGCTCGACATCGTCAAATGGCCGGCTCGGGCATTCCGTACTGGCTCCACTCCTCCTTGGAGGGGCCGAAGACGCCGGGCACCTTCAGACCCGCCTGCCGCATGAGCACCGTCATCTGGCCCAGGTGGTAGGCCTCGTGGCTCATGAGGATGGCCAGGGTCGTGCCGCGCGCCCACTGCTGGCCGTACATGTCGTCTTCGACTTCCAGATCCGCATCGGTCCAGGCGTCCAGGGCCTTCAACAGGGCTTCGGCGGCGGCGGCGTAGGCCTGGTGGACCTCCGCCATGGATTCGGGCAAGGGGAGCGGCTGGTGGTTCAGGAACTGATCGCCGAGGGGCACCTTCAGACCCGTGCGGGCGGGCATCTCGATGAGGCTCTCCACGAGGTGGAAGGCTAGGCGACGCAGGGTGCGGTGGCCATCGGCCACAGCCTGATCTTTGGCGGCCTCAGGGATGGCGGAAAGCAGGCGGAGGGCGGCCTCCTTTTCGTGGCTGAAGGCGTTACGGAAGTCAGTGATGCGACGGAACATGGGAACTCCTTTGGGGTGGGTGGATGGTGGGGACAGTATCAGTCCTGGACGGGCTGGGACCAGTGGGAGTGCGCGAGCTGCCAGCGATCCGTGACGAGGCGGTAGACCTCGGTGGCCATCCAGCGGCTCTGGATGGCGCCGTTCCAGGTGCGGAAATTGAAGGAGAGCATCGCCAGATCACCGCTGGCCTGCAGGACGGGATCGAGCACCTCGAAGCCTTCGGCCCGGATCTTTCCCTTCAGGGAGGCCATGTGGGCGACGAAGGCCTCACAGCCGTCCAGGCGGCTGGGCAGGAACGGTTCGCAGTAGGTGATGTCCTCGCTGGCGCGCTCGGCGAAGCCCATGGGGTCGCCCTGGATCCAGCGCTCAAGCGAGTTGCGCTCCAGGGTCAGGAGGGTATCGAGCAGGTCGGGCATATCGGGGTCTCCGACATCAGCCTCTCAGGGGCTCCTGCCATCGGTGTGTCAGGAACCCGCGTATTCGGCTTCGGCGATGCGGATGTAGTCGGCCAAGGCGCGGCCTTCCGGCACCTCGAAGGGGTCCTCCAGCATGGTCAGACCGTGGATGCGGTCCACGCGGAAGGTGCGGAAGCTGTTCCGCATCTCGCACCAGGCCGCGAGCATCCAGGTGTGGCCCCAGAAGAAGAGACCCAGGGGATGCACGGTGCGTTCGGAATCGGCGCCGTCACCGCGGCGGTAGGCCATGACGACCTTGAGCCGGGCACGCATGGCCATACGTAGGCCTCCCATGAAACGCGCTCCCCCTGCAGCGGCCCAGAAATCGAGCGCATGGATCTCGCTGTGTACGAGTCGTCGCCGAAGCTCTGGCGAGGCTGCGGCTTCCACCTTGAGGAGGGCGGACCGGGCGGCCTCGCCCAGGGCCGGGTCGGACCAGGCCATCAGCATGCGGGCGCCCGCCACCAGGGCTTCCAGCTCATCCACGGTGAAGCTCAGGGCGGGCAGTTCCGCGTGCTTGCCCATGCGGTAGCCCGCGCCCGCCTCGCCCTCGATGGCCACTCCGGACTTGAGGAGGTCGGCGATGTCCCGGTAGACCGTGCGCTCCGAGACACCCAGCTCCAGCCCCAGCTTCTTCGCCGTGGTCAGGCGATCCCGGCGCAGAAGCTGGACGATCTGGAAGAGGCGGTCGGCGCGGCGCACGTCAGCGCGACCCGCTCAGTGCTTGCCTTCCTCGCGGTGATAGATCTTGTCCACGATCTTCCAGCCCTCTTCGAGCTTGAGCAGGTGCATGTAGTCGATGAACCGGAACGTGGGGTAGTCGAGGATGATCTTGGCGACGGCTGCATCGCCCATGATCTCGAGGCTGGCGATCTCACAACGCACTTCGGGACGGGGCTTCCCGGTTGATTTCTCGAGCTGCTCTGCAGCGCGTTTCTGCCAGTCGGCTTGCGTGAGCGTAAGGCGCTTGCCGTCCTTCGACCACTGCAGCAGGGCCTCGGGGTGGAAGGCCTCCGCCAGTCCCTTGGGATCGCCGGTCTGGTGGTAGCGGAAGTACGCACGGATCGGCTTTTCCACCGGGGTGCGGTCGGGCATGGGGGACTGCATGGCAAGCATCGGAACGATCAGGAAGGGCAGCATGGGAGCTCCTGGAAAAAACATCTCAGAGGTTACAGGGGGGTTCTGGAGATCAGAGCGGAAAGCAGGGAAAGGGAGAAGGTGTTCCCCCCAGGATGTTCATCCTCTGTGATCTCTGCTCCTTTCTCTGTGTCCTCTGTGATGTTTTTTGAAAAGTGCTATTTCGCCTCCCCCACCGGCTTGACCTTGATGGCGTCGCCGCGGTCGCCCGCCATGCGCTTGCGCCACGCCTCGCTGTAACCGGGGGCGCTGACCTTGCCCTGGACGTCGCGCACGTTGCCGTCGTTGTATTTCCAGATGAGCTTCTGGCCGAGCTTCTGCCAGCGCTTCACCACCATCTCGGCGTTGTCGATGCAGTGCTTCGTCAGGAACTGTCGCGCGGCCATCGGATCCTGCTTATGAAGCGCGAGGGCGTGGGCCTCGATGTCCGGCTGCTCAGCGAGGAAGCGGCCCTCCAGCTCCCGCTGGACCTTCTGCACGTCCTGCACCATGTCGCTCCAGCGGCCGTAGGTGTAGTTGCTCACGAAGGTGAAGCTCCAGAAGGCGCTGTCCCAGGTGAATTCGTCCCATCCGCCCGGCTTCTCGCGCCAGCTGGGAGGAACGTCCGTCATGCCCATGTAGAAGGGGACGTAGCAGGTGAGATAGCTGTCGTCGACGCCGAACCAGAAGCAGCCGCCGATGGCGTCCGGCATCCCCGCGCGCATCTCCGCCACGAAGGACCAGGCCGTCTGCATGGTGCTGATGGGGCGCTCGTTGATGTAGCTGGTCTCGCCCAGCTTCCAGGTGTTGGGGCGCCAGCGCAGGGGGAACCCGAAAGGGCCCGCGCCCACATCCTTGGTGGGATCCATCTCGGTGCCTTCGTAGTGATCTCGGAGCAGCTCCATCACGTCCCGGGCGTCGAGCTTCTTGTCGGGCCGGATGGCATAGGGCAAGGGCGCGGCGGTGGCGTCGCCCATGGCATAGGCCACGGAATAGCTCTGGCTCGGCGCGCTGCGCCGGAAGACACTCCACACCCGCGCCTCGCAGGCCCGCAGGCCGCTGAACTCCAGGGGGGCGTAGGCGTCCGCGAAACGGAAATCCTTGTCCTCACCCCGGAACCAGCCCTTGGTCTTGGCGAACGTGATGACGTCCTTCGAGTAGGTGGCGTTGGCGGGATCGTTCAGGGGGAACTGGCGGATGCGGGCCTGGTTGGCATGGGCGCTCATGGTGCCGTCCGCCAGCTTCACCGCCACCCACACGGCGCCCTTGTCCTCCTTGCCCTTGCCGATGATCTCCAGGATCCACGCCTCGTTCGGGTCGCAGATGGAGATGGACTCGCCGGTGGAGTTGTAGCCGAACTGCTCCACGAGGCCGGTGATGACGGTGATGGCCTCCCGGGCGGTCTTCGCGCGCTCCAGGGCGATGTACATCAGGCTGCCGTAGTCCATCATCCCGCTGCCTTCGGACTCCTTGCGGCCGGTGAAGGTGGTCTCGGCGATGCAGAGCTGATGCTCGTTCATGTTGCCGATGCGCTGGTAGGTGAGGGCAGCCTCGGGGATGCGGCCGTGGAAGACGCCCGTGCTCCAGTCGATGACGTCCCGCATCGTGCCTGGCAGGTGCTTCTGGCGCGGTCGAAAGGCCAGGTCGCCATAGCGGGTCACGCTGTCGTCCGTGTACGCCAGCAAGGTCGCCCCGGTGCGGCTGGCGCCCTTGGTGACGATCACGTTGGTGCAGGCGTCCAGGCCGGGCGCAAGGACCAGCAGGGCGGCGAGGGCGGTGAGCAGGCGCATGGCGACTCCATGGATTCCCCCAAAGCATGCCATCCCGAAGCGCGACGGCCGCCTCCTGGTAAAAATGCTAACTTTCGTGCAGGGACTTCATACGTTGGATCTTGCAAGCCGATGCACCTGGATGAGGGTCGGTTCATGTCGGATGGCAAGTTCACGCTGCGCAACGAGGCTGCGATCCGGGCGGCCCTCGAGCGGGCCACGGCCCGGCGCGAGGTGCTCATTCTCGCGACGCCCTATCTGCGCTTCGAATCCTGTTTCGTGCGCATGGAGGAGGACGCGATCCAGGCCAACGCCACCATGCAGTACGAGGACGCCTTCTACGCCCTGAAGTCCAGTGACCTGAGGATGCGCTTCCCCCATGCCTTCAGCTTTATGGAGGCGCCAACGAAGCTGTTGGGTTTCGGCCAAGTGGGGGGAAAACGAACGCTCCGGCTGCAGATCCCCGCCCAGGCGGAAGAGGACGAGCAGCGACGGGCCTACCGGGTGGAGCGCGTGGGGGCGGTGAATGTCACCTTCAGCACCCGCCGTTTCGAGCTCATCAGCGCCACCCTGGTCAATCTCAGCACCATGGGCGCCCGGATCACGGCCCTGCGGGACTTCCAGATGGATGAAGTCCGCCTGGGCGACCGTATCGCCCTGACCATTCCCCTGACACCAGAGATCCACCTGAATCACCACGCCAGCGTGCGGCATGTGAACGAGCGGGTGATGGGGTTGGAGTTCCACCCGCCCCTGACTGGGGCGATGTTGGATCGACTCAGCCGCTGGGTCTTCGTGCGCCGGGAGGAGGACCAGGAGCGATCCTTTCGCCAGGGCGGGGTGGCGGCGGAATCTGGCCACCCCGCAGCGCGGCATCAGGGCCTCGTGCTGGTGAGTTCGGACGCCCTCCTCGAAGTCCAGCTGCGGCAGGAGCTCACGGATCTTCCCGCACTGACGACCCTTTCTCCCAACATCCAGGCCATAAAGGACGTGGATCCCGCCAGCGAGAGCGTGGTGCTCTTCCACGTGAACAGCCTGGCCATGGAGGACCGCCGTCGCGCCCGCATGCTGGTGGAAACCATGGGGGGGAAGCTGCCGTTCGTCTTGGTGGCTCGGGAAGGTGTGGATCCCGCTGGGCTTTCGGAGCTGGCAACCCAGCTTCACGCCATTGCGAGCTTCCGTATCGGCGCCAAGGCGAGTCCGCTCATGGGGCGCATGCTCCAGGGCATCTTCCGGAAGCACTTCCCGGGAGAAGCCTGACGTCAGCTTTTCGGGGCGTTGATGAGCTCCTGGGCCACCTTGAACAGGGTGAGCAGGCTGAAGGGCTTGGCCAGCAGGCGCAGCCGAGGATCCTCGCGCAGCTCCCTTTCCCGGCCTTCAAGCCCGAAGCCGCTGACCAGGATGATCGGGACGTTCCGACCGCTCTGGCGGATGTTCTCCACGAGCTCCAAACCGGTCATGAAGGGCATTCGGTGATCCGTCACGACGAGGTCGTATTCCAGGGCCTGCACCAGGGCCCAAGCCTGCATGCCATCCGGTACGCCTTCCACGTGGGCCCGTTTCTGGATGAAGACATCCATCATCAGTTCACGCAGGTGGGGATCGTCGTCCACAACCAGCACCCGCCGTCCGGGCAGGTCCATTTCCTGGGGCTGTTCGGAAAGGCTGCCTGCCCGGGGGGCCGGCTCCGTGGCGGGCAGGGCAATGTGGAAGGTGCTGCCTTTCCCGGTCTGGGTCTCCACGCGGATCTGGCCGCCGTGAGCCTCCACGATGGATTGCACCATGGCGAGACCGAGCCCGGTGCCCTTGCCGACTTCTTTGGTGGTAAAGAAGGGCTCGAAGATTCGAGGCAGGACCTCCTCGGGGATGCCCGAGCCGCTGTCGGTCACGCTGAGGCCGACCTGATTGTTCGGCCCGTGGGAGGTCTCGACCACCAGGCGACCGCCCCCGGGCATGGCATCCCGGGCATTCACGCCGAGGTTCATCAATACCTGTTCAAGGCTCACGGTGTCCCCGAGCACCGCCGGAAGTCCGGGAGTGAGCCGCAATTCCACATCTACATGACCCCCGAGGAGCGGTTCCAGCAACTGGGCCGTGTGGCGAACGAGATCATTCAGGTCCAAGGGGCCGCGCTCAGAGGTGGACTTGCGGCTGAAGGCCAGGAGGGCCCGCAGGGTGCGGCTGCAGCGCTGGGCGGCGTCCTCCGCGCGGTCGAGTCGGGCGAGGGCGGGATGGTCGTCCGACAGCCGGGTTCGGGCCAGGTAGATCTGTCCCACGATGGCCGCCAGCTGGTTGTTCACGTCATGGGCGATGCCGCCCGCAAGAGCGCCCAGGGTCTCCACCCTTTGACTGTGACCGAGCTGGAGACGCAGATCCGCCTCCCGGGCCAGGGTTGCAGCGGCTTGCTGGAGGGCCTCGTCGAGTTGGCGGAGTTCCTTTACCTCGGTGGCCACCGGTGGGGGTGTTTGACCTTCTCCCAAGGCGGCGGCGCTAGCTGAAAGGGCCTCCAGGGGGGCACTCATGGCCCGGGAAAACCACACCAGGCGCCAGCCTGCGGCAAACGTCGTGAGCAGGCCGAGGGCCACCAGAACGAGGGCCATGTTCCGGGCGGGGCCGAGGTAGTCGCGGTCTGGCACTACGAGGATGAGTCGCCAGGGGATCGGGCCGAGGCCTCGCACAGCGGTGGTCCAGCCGCCTTCATGGTTCACATGGAAGGGAAGGTAAGGCGCACCGAGGGCCTCCCAGTCCCGGAGCACCCGGTGGAAGAGCGGCAGGTAGTCCGTTCCGATTTCCCGATAGCTTGCCAGCGGGTTCGCCTTCGAGCGGGGGATGGTCATGCCCTTGGGAAGGATGAGGGCCCGCCGGATCTGATCTACCATCAGCACGTGGGAGCCCTGGGTGGGTTCCGTCGCCCGCACCCGCTGGCTCAGGGTGTCCATGAGGATGTCCACGCACACGGCGCCCCGGAACGCACCCGCGGCATCTCGCAGGGGCACCAGGTAGGAAAACCCCTGCTGCGGGATGTTAACGAAGCGATAGGGCTCAGCCCAAGCCGAGGTGCGGAGTTTCTGGACCTCCTGGAACCAGGGACGTTCATGCACCCTGTAGGGGCTTGGGTGCCAGGGGGCCTGGACCCGTTGGCCGTTCACCCGGAGGTCTCGACGCAGGGCCTGGGGCAGTCGGGCATCCAGGTGGTAGGCGCTGACGCGCCCATCCTGCCGGGTCAGTGTGAGGCCCCAGCCTTCGTTGGAGATGAACACTACGCTGGAGATCTCCCCACAAGGCTCGAGGAGGGGGGTCAAGGTTCGTTCCGCTGCGGGAAGGTCGGAGACGGAGATTCCTCCCTGCTGCCAGAGCAGTTCCACACCGCGGGCAAACCGCTCCACGGATTCGAGATCGTGGTTCAGGTCCCCGGCCACCCGGTCGAGGCTCTCCGTGGCTCGGGCCCGGATCTGCTGGTCGAGCACCCGGCCGACGCCCCACCAGACGAGGAGCGCCGACACGCCCGCGAGGGCCAGCAGGAACGCTAGCAACTCGCGCTGGAGGAGGCGGCGGATGGGGATCATGGATTCCCTACTCCTCGAACGCTTCCACGCGGTAGGTGAGGATTTCCGTTCCGGTTGTGCGCCAGATCCCAGGACGCCCCGCCTTCCGGGACAGATGCTCCAAGAACGTCTGGGGGTCCGGCAACTGCTCCCACACCTGGGGCAGGAAGGTGGCCTGATGCCTTCCGGCGCGCAGCAGCACGCCATCGATGCCGGGCTTCAGGGCCGCCAGGAGTGCTTCCGGGGAGGCAAAGGCGAGGGCCTCGGGTTCGGTCAGCACGCTGATCTCGATGTGCAGGGCGGGCTCTTCCTCGGCGGTGACCGGCTCGAAGCGGGGGTCCTCGAAGGCGGCGGCGCGGGCGTTCTGGGCGACGGCGTCCCAGAGCGTTCCCCTGGGTGTCAAGGTTCCGACGCAGCCGCGCAGGGCACCTTCCCGGTGCAGGGTGACAAAGCAGGCCCTCGGTACCCGAAGGGCCGGGGAGTCGGACACGGGCAGGCGCGGTGATCGAGCCTCCAGGTGGGCGCGTACAACCTCCCGAGCGACCCTGAGCAGGGTCTGGCGATCGCCTTGGGTATATCTGTCCTCCATGAGAGACCTCACCCGGGTGGGACAGGATAGACCCGGAAGATCCGCGATGGCGATCCGTCCACAGGTGCGCAGGTGGATTTTTCAGCGTCTGGGAGCGGTACTGGCCTGCCCGTCAACCGTGTCCAACTTGCGTCCGAAAGGTCTGTACCATTCATGTGCAGGCGAACGCCGTTCACTCGATCCGGATACCTGGAAGGCAGTCCTTTCAAGGCTTTGCGTGGCACGGCCGATGTAGTTGACTCGGAGATTCAGCCTATGTCCCGACACTCCCTGCTTTGGTGCCTTGCGGTCCTCCCTGCCCTGGGGCAGACAACGGGTATGGACACCGCAGACCTCGAAGGGCGACTGCTCCACGGCGGTCGCCCTGTGGCTGGCGGGCAGGTGGAAGTTGTCCACCTGGCCACGGGGCGTCGCTGGGAGACCCGTTCGGGTGCCGACGGGCGCTACGGATTGCGATTCCTGGCTCCGGGCCGCTACCGTCTCCAGGCCCGCCAGGGCGATGGGATGCGGGCGGGCTTCGACCTCGAACTTGGGGTCGGTGTTCGATATCGAGCCGATATCCCCTTGGTGGCCTCTGAGGTCATGGAGGTGGTGGGAGAGGTTTTCCAGCAGGTGCGCTCCCAAGTCTCCGCCCAGGTGACCCCAGAGGATCTGGCGCGCCTCCCCCTGGTCCGGCGCAGCTATCAGGATCTCGCCCTGGCCACGCCCCTGGCGGTGACGGGCCGCGGACCCGTCACCGGCGGGGCGCCGGACAGCCGCCTCAGCTTCCTCGGAGCCAGCCCCCGCCAGAACGCCTTCCTGCTGGACGGCCTGGACAATGCGGACCTCGGCAACGGCAGCCTCCGGATGCCCTTGCCACAGGAAGCCATCCAGTCCTTCCAGGTATTGGCGGGAGGCTTCGGCGTGGAGTTCGGTCGTGCGGCGGGCGGTGTGGTGAACGCGGTCTCCCGGAGCGGCGGCAACGACTTCGCCGGAACCGCTTTCTGGTTCGAGCGACCCGGCGCCTGGGATGCCCAGCCCGCCCTGGGGCCGGGCACCCGTGATCTGCGGCTGCGCCAGACGGGATTCTCCGCCGGGGGACCAGTGGTGAAGGACCGCCTCTTCTGGTTCGTCGCCGCGGAGCGATTGGAACAGCGGGACCGGAACGTGGTGACCATCGGGCCGGACATGGCAGCCCTGGCCCGCCTGCAGGGCTTTCCCATCGATCTGGGCAGCCTTCCGGCGGAGGAACACATCACAAGCGCCTTTGCCCGTCTGGATGCCCATCCAGGCGAGGCCCATACCCTTGGCTTGAGCCTGGCCTGGGCGGTGGAACACAACGAGAACCAGATTCCCTGGGGCGGACTCGTGGCGCGAAGCGCCGGTGGGCGGCGGGACACCCGCTCCCTCGGCCTGGGCCTCACCCATCGCTGGATCCTCTCGGAGTCTCTGGTGAACGAAGCCCGGGTGCAGTACGCCACCCGGGACAACGGCCTGCGGGCCCTTGAGCAGCCGGGACAGCTCACCGTCGCGGTGCAGGGCGTGGCTACCTTCGGCTCCCAGATGCTCGGGCCCCAGTCCACGACGGCATCGTACTGGCAGGCGACGGAGACCCTCACGGGGATCCACGGCGCCCACACCTGGAAGGCCGGGCTGGAACTGGTGGATGCGCTCAACCGAGGCAGCCTAGAGGATACCTTCGCCGGCTATTACCTCTTCGCCGCCCTGCCGCCCCTGGGTATCCCCACCGCCCTTGCCGCCTTCGCCGCTCCAAATCCGTTCGGGGGGCAGGGGCTTCCGGTGGCCTTCGTCCAGAAATTCGGCGATCCATCCACCCGCTTCCGCTCTCGCAGTCAGGCGGTCTTCCTGCAGGACGAATGGCGGCCTGCGCCGGAGTGGTCGGTTCGTCTCGGCCTGCGCTGGGATCGTCAGGCCTTCCCCGACTTCGTCGATACCCCGGACTACCAGGCCCTGGCCCAGCCATCCGCCGCCGTGGACCCCGTCTGGGGCCCGGTGCGCCTTCCGGATGAGGCGGGGCGTCCGTTTGGTCGGCTCCTGACCCCGAGCCGGGTGTGGACCGACGCCCGTCTTGCGCCTCGGGTTGGTTTCCAGTGGGACCTGGCTCCGGACCTGCGCCTCTTTGGCGGCGGCGGGAGCTTTACGGGCGCTGCGAATCTGGGCCCGGTCTTCGGCCTGCGCATCCAGAACGGCCAGGGCACCGTCTCCGTCATCCGCACGCTCTTGGACCCAATCACCGTCGGCCCCTGGATCAGTTGGGCCTCGGCGGATGGGATGGCTCAGAACCGTCGCTACGCGACGCCGCCTCCCGGCAACCGGCTGATGGTGATCCCCGGCGAGCTCCGGCTGCCTCGGGTGGATCAGGCGGATCTGGGGCTGACGTGGCGTCCCCGGACGGGGCTGGACCTGACGGTGGAAGGCGTTCGAGCCCGAGGGCGCGACCTGTCGAATCTGCGGGATGTGAATGCCTATGTCCCCTTCGGTCCTGCGGCCCGGAGGCCGGATCTTCGCTACGCCAGCGTCTACCGGGCGGATTCCAGCGGCGAGAGCCGGGCCTGGACCCTGTCCCTGACCGCCCGCTGGCGGCCTTCCTCCGAGCTGTCGGTGGAGGCGGCCTACGTGCGCGGCCAGGCGGAAGACAACTACGTGGACTGGACCGGCGCAGTGGCGCCCCAGGACACCTTCGATCCCGGCCTGGAGTGGGGGCCCAGCTACCAGTCCCAGCGCCATCGGTTCGTGCTGAACGCCCAGTGGCATCACGGGCCATGGACCCTGGCCACCCTGGCCCGGATCGGCTCCGGGCGTCCCCTGCCGCTCTTTGCGGGCTATGACCGCAACCAGAACGGCGATGCGGGTTCGGATCGGCCCGAGGGGGTCGGGCGCAACAGCCTGGAGACCCCCTGGACCCGTCAGGTGGATCTGCGTTTGGCGAGGACCTTGCTGCAGGGGCCGGTGAGGTTGGAGGCTGTCCTGGACATCTTCAACGCCCTCAACCGCGCGGACGTGCTGGACCTTCAGAACAGTCTGGGGAGCACCACCCCGGCCTTTGGGACACCTACGGTATACGCTCCCATGCGCCAGTTCCAGCTGGGCGTGAAGTGCGGGTGGTAGAGGCCGAATCGATCGTTATACAGGCAGATGCAGGCGGCACCAGTCTTCCGGTGACTGGATGCCCTGCCCGCGCATCCAGGCGATGGAGGTGGCCCGAAGCCCGTCATCCTCGATCCACTCCGCCAGGATGCATCCACAAATGGCGGCATGTAGCAACATATCGCTGGCCCTGAAGGCTTCCTGGGCCTGCTGGAGAAGGGCGCTGGCGCCTTCCTGATCCCCTGACAGCCGGCTACAGCCCGACCGTAGCTTGAGTGCGAGGGCCTCTCCGTAGCCGGTGTGCTCTCGCTTCAGGCTGGAGGCGGCGAGGCGCACGCGCAGGATCAGGCGACTCCTCCGGAATGATCCGGGACGCGCGAGGGCGGCCATGGCCAGATCGGTCCGGGCGCGCAGTTCCAATATCGTGATGCGGAAGATTTGGGGGCGCAGGAAGCCGCTCCGGTGCAGGCGGCCCCACTGATCCCGAAGGAGTCGCTGGGCCTCGGGAATCCGTCCCTCGTAGAGGGCCACGTTTACCTGGGAGATGATCAGATGGTAGGAAATCGTGTGGAAATGGCCGTCGCCCCACTCGGTCTGGGTGTCCTGCAGCATCTGCAGCGCGCCCTTGGGATCGTCCTTGGCCAGGAAGATCTGGTAGCCCATGGAGGAACGGAAGTTGCACAAGGCTAGTAAGTCGCCCCGCTCCAGGGCTTCCAGGGTGAGGGTCTGGTAGCGGCGGATCACCAGGGCCAGTTCGCCCATCACCGACCAGGCGACAAGCGCCTGGTACTGGGTGGTGTAACGCTCATAGGTCAATCCAGTGCTGTGCTCGCGTAGGCCGTATTCCGCCTCATCCAGGAGACGAGCCCCAGCCTTCCACCGTCCCTGGAGCAGGGCGACGATTCCTTCGGCGATGGCGATGCGAGCCTGAGATTCGGGGGGCGGGTTCTCGGCTCCGAGGCCTCGGGCCAGTTCGAGGGTCTGCCGGGTGCGGGTCAGGTTTCGGTTGCCCCCGAGGGCCTGAAAGACGGCCTCGTGGCAGAGGGCGCGGATGAGTCGCTGGGGGTCTCCGGCATCGAGGACAAGCCGCAGGCTCCGAGCCTGAAAGTCGAGGGTGCGCAGCACATCCACGGGCCCCAGACCCATGGCCACGGCCCAGAGGATGTCAATGCGGTCGAGTTGGGCGGCGGGTATTGGCTCGCTGGACACCGGGCGGGGCTTCATGCCTCGCAGGGAAAGGGCCAGGCGGGACCGGACGGTGCCCCAGATGGCCGCGGCCAGGCTGTGGGGGAAGGACACACCAATGGAGGCGAGAACCTCAGAGAGAGCCTGGATGCCTTCACTCACGTGCCCGGAGCGAAAGAATTCCTCGGCGGCCCTGCGCCGCAGACCCAAGGCCAGCGTCCCATCGTGAAGTGCCTGGGCTCGGAGAAAGGCTTGGGCAGCTTCATGGCTGCGGCCCGCCCAGGCCAGGGCCTCTCCGCGCCTCACCGCCAGGGCTCGAACGTCGGGATGGCTGTCTGGCATGTGGTTGAGGGCCAGATCGAGGAAGCGGGCCTCCTGATGGAAGGCCATGTTGGCGCGGGCCTGCTGTGCCGCCTGAAGGGCATGCACCCAGGCTCGCTCGGAAAGGCCCGCGGCTGCGAAGTGGACTGCCAGGTGCTGGTACGGCCGGGGGATGAGGGTCTCCAGGGCCTCTGCAAGCCGCTGGTGCCCCTCCGCCTTGTGCTGGGGCGAGAGGGTCTCCTGCACGAGTTGTCGGATGCCTTCGTGGTAGGCCTCCACGACCCGTTCACCATGGGCGGAGGCTCGCACCTTGAGGTGGTGGCCGTTTCGGAGCTGGGGCAGGAGATGTTCCGCCTCTGGGCCCGCACCGGTGGCCGTGGCGAGGGTCCGCCAGGGCAGGGGATGACCCGCCAGGCAGAGGTGCTCCACGAGGCTGCGGGCCATGGGCTCCAGGGCCGCAAGGCGATTCAGGATGAACGCCTTCATGCCCTTTGGCTGATCGGTCGCCAGGGGCGATGCGTTGCGCAGCGCATGCACCAGCTCCGCCAAGAAAAACGGATGGCCCTGGGAGAGGCGAGCGGCCCACAGGGCGCGAATATCGGCCTCCGGTCCCTTCATGCGCAGCATCGTGCGCGCCGCCCGGACGGCCTGCTCCTCGCTGAGGGGCATGAGAGGCACGTCCACCCGGATGCACTCGGCCGCCAGACCCGGCTGGTTCAGGTCCCGCAGCAGGGGCAGGGCATCGGCCTCCACGCCGTCGTGAGTGACGACCAGCATGAAGGGAGGTGCCGGAGCCCGGAGCAATTCCATCAGCAGAGGCGCGCTGTCCCCATCGGCCCACTGGAGGTCTTCCACCACCAGCAGCAGGGGTTGACGTCGGGCGACCCGGGCCAGCATTTCCCGCAGAGCGAGGAAGGCGCCGCGCCGGTAGGACATGGGGTCCTCCCCTGCTTCGGGGGGCGTCGGCCATTGGGCAATGGCAGGCACCTGGTTCAGCACAGGGAAGAGGCGGGCCAGGGCGGGCGTCCAGTCGGGTAACAGGGGAGCCTGCTCCGCGGGATCCAGACGGCGAAGGAACTGACTGAGGTCATCCACCAGGCCATCCACCGCCTTGTAGGGTAGGGATTCCTCGGGATTGCACCGCGCCCGCAGCAGAATCAGGCCGGGTTCCTTTCGGCGCATCAGCTTGAGAAAGTGCCTGAGTAGCATGGATTTGCCCATGCCGCTCGCCCCGTGCAGCTGGGCGAGGACGGGTTGCCCCGTACGGAAGACCTTCTGGGCATCCATGAGAAGGCGGATTTCCTGAACCCGGCCTAGCGGAACCATTTGAGGTGAGATCACCTCTGGTGGCGGCGCGAGGGAGAGGCGGGTCACGATATCCTCGCCGCCGGGGCGTTCGTCGGGATCCATCGAGAGGAGCGCGAGGCAGAGGCCCTCGAGGTCCTCGGGCAGGCCGGGCACCAGCAGGGAGGGCGGCAGGGCATCCAGCGTGCGCTTGGCCCGCACCATGTCCAGGGGCGAGCCCATGAAGGGGAGCTGACCGACGAGGGCTTGGTAGAGCATGGTGCCCAGGCTGTACCAGTCCCCCGCAGGGCTGGGCGGCTTGCCCTCCAGCTGCTCGGGGGCACAGTAGGCAGGGGTACCCACACCCCGGGCGATTTCCTGGGAGGACATGGGGTGCTCCAGGTCGAGCGCCAAACCGAAATCCAGGATCACGACTCGCCCTTCTGGCGTCACCAGCACGTTGCTGGGTTTGAGATCCCGGTGGACCAGACCCGCCCGGTGCAGGGAGAGCAGGCCTTCCGCGATCTGGCGGAAGACCTGGCGCACCCGATCTGCATCCGGGGGAGGGCTCGGCAGGGGGCGCGGCGGGAGCGTCCGTTCGGAATCTACTCCCAGGCCGATCAGGTCGGAGTCCGACGGGTTGCTCGGCAGATAGAGGCTGGAGGCCATGGAGTTTGCGAAGGACCGGCTCTGGCCCGGGCGCAGGTAGCTCAGGCAGTCCACCCCATCCACCCGTTCCATGGTGAAGAACCACTGGTCCTGCTCCCCCACCAGCTCGAAGAGGATCACGAGGTTGGGGTGACTGACCTCCGCCAGGGCGCGGAACTCCTGCTTGAAGAGCAGAAGGCCCAGGGCCCTGGACTCATGTGGCACCTTGATGGCCACGCGGATGCCGCGTACCCGATCAAAGGCCTCATAGACCGTACCGAACGTCCCGGACCCCAGGCTCCGAAGTACCTGGTAGCGATCGGTTCCTTGGAACCCAGTGGCGGCGTTCGATGTCACGCAGCTGACCATACCGCGCGCACGCGCCGGGGGCGACCCGGAAGATGCTGGGGTTCGCGAGATGGAGGCCGCCTCGCGCTCACCCCGCCAGGGCCAGCTGAGCGGTGTGGCGCTGAAGGAAGGCCAGGATGGCATCGATTCGAGCCTCCATCACACCCCTGCGCTGAGGATTTCGGGTCCAGAGGCCGAGCATGTCCTCAGGGCAGCCCACGTGCTCGTAGATCGCTTCCACGGCCTGTGCCAACACCTCGCCCGTGAGGGGAGCGTCCAGCGCATCCCGAAGCATGGCCACCCGCCAGCGGTCCTGGGCCCGTTCCCAGCGACGGTTGCCGGGGCGCGGAGTTCGGCCCGTGGCCTCCGTGCAGGCGGCCCAGAGGTGCTCCTCCAGGCGCAGCACACCCTCGCCTTCCAGGGCTGCCAGGCGGTCGTGGGCCTCACCCGAGGAAGGCCGGGACCGCACCCAGGCGAGGATCTCTTCCGCGCTGAGGATGCCGAAGTCCTGTCCGGTGATGATCTCGTCCCAGCCCACGGGACCCGCTTCGGGCGTCTGGCGGAGGAGCAGGGCGAACCAGGGGGACATGGTGGCCTCCATTGATGCGATGCGTTATGCCAACAATTGCAGTGCGGTGTGGGCGGCAACCCGGGCGGTCTCTTCCGTGCCGGCGTGCCCGGGCGCGAGTTCCATCACATCGGCGCCGATCCAGGGACGCTCCCATCGGTGCAGGTGCCGCAGGTGCCCGAAGAGGTCACCGGGGGTAAGGCCGCCTGGGACGGGTTCGGCCACGGCGGGGGCGAAGGCGGGGTCGAGCACGTCCAAATCCACACTCACATAGGTCGGACCCTGGGATAGGCGGCCCAGGTCACCCTGGAATTGGGAGGCGAGGCGCGGCTCCTTGAGGTCCCAGGGAGTCCACATGCGGGCCCCGGCATCCGCCAGGAAGGCCAGTTCCTCGCTGTCGAAGCGCGGGGCGCGCAGGCCCACCATCACCGTGCGACGGGGATCCACGATGCCTTCCTCCATGGCCCGGCGGACCCAGGTGCCGTGGTGGAGGGCTGAGCCCCAGGCCTCCCCCGTGGCGGCATCGGGATGGGCATCGAAGACGAGCAGACCCAGGGCGCCGTGCTGGCGGGCATGGCCGCGCAGGGCGCCTAGGGTCATGAGGTGGTCGCCGCCAAGCATCAGGGTGCGGGCGCCCTTCGCGGACCACGCCCCGACCCCCTGGGCCACGGCTTCGAGCGCCTCGTGCACGCTGAAGGGACGGGTGGCCAGATTGCCGCCATCGACCCAATCCACCGCCGCAAAGGAGCGAGGCACATCCTCGAGCCCCTGGAGGTGACGCGGCATGGGCAGCCGACCAAGCCCCAGGGTGGCATTCCGCATGGCCCAGGGGCCGAGGCGGGCGCCGGGACGGTGGATCACACCGCCGTCGAATGGCGCTCCCAGCACGACACCCGGGACGGCCTCCGGTTCGAGCACGAGGGGGAGCCCCAGGAAGGGCGTCTGCCCCGTGCGGAGGGCGGCGAGGAGGGGGTCATGAGCCATGGAAGGACTCCGGGGAAAGGGCACTGTGGATGGCCCGCAGCCAGTCGGTGCGGTGGGCGAAGTCTGCGGGATGGAGCAGGGGGCGCGGCCGCACTCGAATGGTGGTGGCGGGTGCCCGCAGCAGGCCGCGAAGGTGGGGGCCCAGAGAGGCGTCCCCCAGCCAGGGATAGTGCGCATCCGGGCTGTCTAGACGGATGGGCACGACCGGCAGTCCCAGGCGCCAGGCCAGTCCGGGACCACCCCTGTGGAGGGGCGCCAGAGCCTGGCCGGGAGTGGTGGTGCCTTCGGGGAAGAGCAGCAGCGTGCGGTCTGCGTTCCAGTCGGATCGAGCCTGACGCAGGGCACGGAAGCGGTCTTCGGGCTCCTCCCGCCGGACGAACCGCAGACCCGCTCGACGGGCGAGGAGGCCCAGCAGCGGGTAGTTCGCGACTTCCGCCTTCGCCAGGGGAAGGCAGGGGCGAAGGGACATGATGACCAGGGGATCGAGCCAGCTGAGGTGGTTGGCCACGAGGAGGTGTCCACCTGCCGGGAGGGGTGACTCCAGCCGGATCTCAGTCTCGAGGGCCGAAAGCACGCGCTTCGACCAGACCTGCATCAGGGCGGTGCCGTCGGTAAAGGGCATGCGAAACCCCGCCTCGGCGAAGGCGGTACACAACCGGACCAGGCGCGCAGGTTCACGCGCCCAGTCCAGGGCGGAGCCCCCCCGTTCCCCATTGGGCGCCGCCATGTCCAGTGACCCGCAGGGACGGATCAGAAGGTCGTCATGCATGCCCTAGGACACCAGCTTCATGCGCGTGTATTTCTCTCGGATGCGATTCAGGTCGTCCTGATTGATCACGCTCCAGAGGCGCTTGTCGCCGGGGAAGTAAAAGTCGCTGACCTCACGCACGACCCGGGCGCCGAGGGTCTGGTGGACGCTGCGGGCATCGTGGTTGTCCGGTTCCACCAGGAAGCGGCATTCCTCGGTGCCGTGCTCCAGCAGCTTGCGGATCATCGAGCGCAGCAGGAGGTAATTCACGCGGGTCTTGTGGTAGTCGGGGTGGACGGCCATGGTGGCGCAGTAGGCGACCTTGCCATTCATGAAATTGAGCACGTAGCCCACGGGCCGCTCGCCGTCGAAGGCGATGAAACAGAACTCCTGGTAGAGCTCCGTGCAGAGGCGCAGGTAGTGAGGGCAGAGTTCCCCGGCGCTGTCGGCCCCGAAGACTTCGGATTCGAGATGGCGCAGGTGCTGGAAGTCGTCGCTGGTGAGGGCCCGAACCACGTAGCGGCTGCCCTCGGGATTGGGTGTGGCCTGCAGGGTGATGGACATCGTTGCCTCCGGTGTGAAGCCAGCTTCGGTTTCCGCTGTGACCCCCTGACGACCGGCCCCGAACATGCGCGGAAGAAGATTGCAACGGACGTGTGACGGCGCTCCGGCGGGACCGCACCTTGGGCCTGCGCACCGGCGGCTCGGGCCCCGAGGAACGGCGCATCGGGCACCTGTTGATCCTGAGCTGGGGCATGGGATTCTGAGAGAACCGTGACCCCCGTGCCCGTCATCCCCGTCGAATCCGCCGCGCGCCTGTTCCTGGGCCTCCAGGGGTTGTTGGACGATCCGGGGAAGCGCCTCACATGTCCGTCGCTGCAGGCTTCCGTGGAACGGCTCGGTTTCGTGCAGGTGGACACCATCCGGGCCTGCGGGCGGGCCCACGACCTCATCCTTCACACGCGGCACGACGGCTACCGGGAAGGCCAGGTGTGGGAACTGCTGGATCGGCATGACTGCTTCGAGGCCTTCACCCACGATGCGTCCCTCGTGCCTACGCGCTGGTACCCCCACTGGCGCCCCCGCTGGAAACGGGATGATCCGCGCATCCGGGAGAACGCGTGGTGGCGAAACCTGTTGGGGGACGAGGCGGACCGCGTCTGCGCCCACGTGCTGGAGCGCATTGCGGCGGAGGGGGCGCTGCGTAGCGCCGACTTTGAGCACCCCGAGAAGCGCGGCCCGTGGTGGGGCTGGAAACCCCAGAAGGCCGCTCTGGACTATCTCTGGCGTACCGGACGGCTGGCGGTGGCGGGTCGGGTGAATTTCCAGAAACGCTATGACCTCCCGGAGCGGATCTATCCCGAGGCCCATGCCGTGCCGGAACCCGATGTCGAGGCGCACCGGAATTGGGCCTGCGGGAGCGCCGCCGATCGCCTGGGCATTTTCACACCCCGGGAGTTGGCGGCCTTCTGGGCCCATCTGGACCTGGACGATGCCAAGGCCTGGTGCTCGCTGGCCCGACGGGAGGGCCGCATCGTGCCGGTGGAAGTCGCCTCCGCCGATGGCGCCGCCCCGCAACCCGCCTTAGCCCTGGCGGACTGGGAGACACGACTGACAGGACTGCCGGAACCCCAGGCGGGGTTGCGGCTCCTTGCGCCCTTCGATCCCGTGGTGCGGGATCGCGCACGATTGCTGCGGCGCTTCGGCTTCGACTACCGCTTCGAGGCCTTCGTGCCCGAAGCAAAGCGCACCTACGGCTACTACGTCCTGCCGATCCTGGAGGGCACCCGGCTCGTTGGCCGCGTCGAGCCGCGGCTCTCGAAGGACCGGCGCTTCCTTGAGGTGCTGGGCCTCTGGTGGGAGCCAGGTGTGAAGGCCACCAAGGCGCGCCAGCGGACCCTGGATGCGGCCCTGGTTCGATTGGCCGACTTCTTGGGGGTCAGCGTGGGGCCGACGCCCCGGTGACTTCCGACACTGTCAGGATCTCCACGACCCCCTTGCGGTATCGCCACCAGGCATAGGTCGTCTGCGTCGGATCCCCCTTGGCATCCAGGTCCAGGCGACCGGTGAGTCCCTGGAAATCGATGGGTTTGCGCGCCTTCAGCAGCTCCAGGGCCTTCGGCAGGTCCGCCGCCGTGACGAGGGTGCCGACTTCGAGACCCCCCGTGACGCGGCGGATCTGATTGCGCACGGCGGCGGGCGTCGCCTGTCCCTCTGCTGCCACCGCCAGAGCGATGGTGTAGACCGCATCGTAGGCGAAGGCCGCGGTGGGAGTCGCTTCGGCCCCCAGTTCCGCGAGGTAGCTGCGCTGGAAGGCCTGCACGGCAGGGCTGTCCGGGAAGGCCGGAGTGCTGCCGTAGACTCCCTCCACCACCTCAGGCTCCGCATTCTGGAAGAAGGCCAGATTGTTGATGCCGTCCGTCCCGAAAAACCGGGGCATGGGTCGGGGGAGCAGTGCCGCGAGGTGTTGACTCAGCGCCGTGCCATCCGTGGAGAAGCTGAGCAGCAGGATCCCCTCAGGAATGCCTGCCTCCAGGAGCGCCTCCACCCGCCTTCGCAGCCCCACGGTGGAATTGGAGTCATAGCCTGTCGCGGCCGTGAGGCGGCCGCCCAGGGTGGTGAAGCGATCCCGGAAGGCCTCCATGAGGCCGCTGCCGTAGGCATCGTCCCGGTAGAGGATCCCCATGGTGCGGATGCCTTCCGCGTAGACGCGATCCGCGAGGAAGCGCCCCTGAAGCGCGTCGCTCGGGGCGACGCGGAAGCTGAGGGTGCCCGCCGCCGCCAGTTCCGAGAGTGCCGGGGACGTGGCGCTGGGGCTGACCAGGGGAACCCCGAGGGGCGCGGTGAGCTGGACCATCTCCAGGTGCAGGGCGCTGGTGGGGCCGCCGATGATGGCCACGACATCGGCCCGCAGGAGATCCCGAGTGCCCTGGAGCCCGCCAGGGGAACCGGGACGGTCCGAGTTGGCGAGGAACTGGAGCGGGCGACCCAGGACGCCCCCCTGGCGGTTGATCTCCGCGACCGCCAGGGCCGCGCCGTAGCTGTACATGTCGTCTATCAAGTCTCCCTGCTGGTAGCGGATGCAGCCGATGCGGATGGCGTCGGGGTCAGGGGCAGGGGCGCGGTCCTCTAGGCCGCCGCAGCCCGCCATGAAGGCCAGGAGGGTGGGGACGAGGAGGCGCTCGGGACGAGACATGGCTCCGCTCCTCAATACCGCCATCCGGCGGTGAACTGGATGGTGCGGCCCAGGGAGGGCACGTCATAGCCTCGGAATCCTGGCTCGGTCCAGCGGCGGTTCAGCAGATCCTCCACCCGCAGGTTGAGGGACCAGCGGCCCCGGGTGAGGTGGAGGGCGCCGTTCAAGGTGAGGTAGCCGGGCAGGGTGTAGGGGCGCTCGTGGTTCCCCAGGATGTTGGAGCCGCTGGCGCGTCGCGGCCCCGCCGCACGGGCTTCCAGGGTGGACGAGGCGTTTTCGGTCATCTGCACCGTCCACTGGAGGGTGCCCAGCCGTTGGGGATAGAGGCTCGAGGGGGTCTCCACCATGCCCTGGAACGGGCGCGGCTCCTGGCCGCGGCTCCGCTGAAAGGTGAGGGCGGCCTGCCACTGGTGGCGTCCGAGGAGGGCCTTCAGTTCGGCTTCGAAGCCGGAGGACTGCTGGACCCCAAGGTTCACGGGGGTCGGTGTTCCACGGGGGGCGAGCACGATGAGCCCATCCACATGGATGTGGAAGCCCCGCAATCGCGCCTGGATTCGGTGATCCGGCTCCCAGCCGAATTCGAATTCGGAAGTCTTCGCCCGCTCTGGCTTGAGGTCCGCATTGCCCCGGATCTCCGCGGGATAGAGGGGCGCCGCATAGAGCTGGTAAGGGGAGGGCGCCTTGTAGCTGCTCCCGTGGAGGGCCTTGGCATAGAGCGCCTCAGAGAAGCGGCGGAGCAGGCTGACGCGGTGGGAGAAGGTGTTGCCGTAGCGCCCGTGACGGTCTTCCCGCAGGTTCACATCGATGTTCCAGTGCTCCCCGAGCCTGGTGCGGAGCTGGCCGTAGAGACCCGTGTTCTCGAATCGCAGGGATCCTGGCGCGGCGCCCAAGGGCTGGGAGGTTCCGGTGGTCAGGTCCTCCTGGATCACGCGCATGAGGTCATGGTCGTCCCGGACATGGTCGAGGCCGAAGGTCAGGGAGTCCTGGAGGCCGAAGACCAGCCGGGCCTGAAGGCCAAGGTCGAGGCTTGTGGTACCAAAATCGCGTCGGACCCTGAGAGTGGGTTCCGTGGAGGCCAGCCGTTCGCCCGCTTCGGGTCGGCCTTCAGAACGGGTGGCGTGGGCCCGCAGGGCCCAGTCGGGACCCATGGGCCATTCCGTCAGGATGCGAAGGTAGGACTGGCGCATGCGCAGGGTGCTGTCCGTTGCCAAAGGTGTGTAGTCGGCCCAGGCCACATCGCTGGAGAGCCGGGTGAGGTGGAAGGTGGCCTCGGTGCGCACGCCGCCTTCCGTGCGCATTTCCGCCTTGGTGAAGAAGCTGGTGGGATGGGCCCGGTCCCGACCTGAGGATTCGGGGGGAACCGAGGCGTAACCCAGCACGGGCGAGGTCCGAGGCAAGGCGAGGCCGGAGCGGTCCAGCTCATGGTGGGAGGCCGCCGCCAGCAGGGCCCATCGGATGCCCCCGGTCTCCGCCAGAAGTTCACCGCCGGAACCCCGGTGTCCCAGGCCGCGGGCCACCACGGAGGCGTGGGTGCCCCGACTGAAGCCCCTGGTCACGATGTTCACGGCACCGAGGAAAGCGTCGGCCCCGTACAGGGCGCTTGCGGGGCCGCGGCTCACCTCGATGTGGTCCACGGCCTCCAGGGGAATCAGCTCGGGGCCGAGGAAGGTGGTGGCATCGGGTCCGAAGGCCACGGGTTGGCCGTCGATCATGATCTTGAGGATGCGACTGTAGGCCCGGGGGCCAGGATTCAGGCCACGGACGCCGATGTTCTCCCCTAGGTGGTCGTCGATGCCGTAGAAGCCGGAGACGAGCCGGAGGGCCTGGGCCACGGAGCGGCAGCCCGACCGCCACAGCTCCTCGGCGCTGATGATGGTGCTGATGGCGGGGGAGTCGGATACCGGCTGCGTGGGGCCGGGCTCGGAGATGATTTCCCGCTCCGTCAGCCTGCGAAGGGGGTCCGGGGGAGGTGCCTGGGCGGGTAGCCACGTGGAATCGAGAAGCACCACGAGCACCGGGAGAAGGGAGCGTCGGCCGTCGCGCATGGCCTCACTCCACCACCCGAGCCAGGCGCAGCAGCAGACTGCTGGCCTCCAACCCGGCCTGTTTCATGAGCGAAGGGTTGACCACGAGGCTGATCCGACGGCGGTCCAGCACGAGGCTGACCATCACGCCGCTGGCGGAGAAGTGGGCCGTGTCGGAGACCGTGAGCACGGCCTGACTCCGCAGGACGTCCAAGACCTCCGGGAGACGCTGTGAGTCGGAACCCCGCAGGAAGATCATGTGGCAATCCACGAGATCCTGGGCTCGCTGCGCATAGCGAACGACCACGGGCTTGCCCCGGACCTTGCGGGTGGTGCTGGCCTCGATGAGCGCGGCGTCCAGCCCGGACATCCCCAACACACCGATATTGAAGGGGCGCGAACGGTCCTCCATGTTGCCGCTGCGGGGCCAATTCACGTAGCCCGGCAGGGTGAACAGGATGTCCACCTTGGCCTTGCTCTCAGGAACGAGGGGATCCTCCGCCTGCACCCACCCGAGGGCCGCAAGCGCCAGGACGGGGAACCCGGTGCTCCATCGCATGGGGGCCGTATCGGTGTCGGGGGCCATGAACTGAAATCGAATCGAGGGCGGCCCCTGGGGACCTTCATGATCCGAAACGCAGGGCCATTTGGAGGGTGATGTAGGCGCTGGTGCTGGCGTCGGCTCCGCTGTCCGGATGGGTGTCCAGCTGAATGAGGTGGTAACGGGCCTCCACCCCCAGCCAACGGCTCCAGCGGAAGCCCGCGCCGATCCGGGCGCCGTGCTAATCCACCACGACCACGGGCATCGGCAGGAACCGCCGCAGGACATCGGCGTTGCGCAAGGCGGCGTCATGGTCCCCATCCAGCCCGGCATTCAGGAAGACCGCGGGAATGATCCAGCCCCGGAGCATGAGTGCCTCGCAGGTCAGCAGGGTGTGGTTGAGGGTGCCCAGGGCGCCCCGGGCCACCACTACCGCCGGAACCTTGAGGTCCGTGGCCCAGGCGAGGAAATGCACGCGATCCGCCAAGGGCACCATCACGCCTCCCGCGGGTTCCAGCAGCAGGCGCGCACCTTCCGGCACCGGCCGCATCGTCCAGGCCCGCACGGCATCCAGGTCCAGGGTGCGGCCTTCGGCCTCCGCCGCCGCTAGGGGGCTCAGGGGCTCCCGGAGCACGATGCCGGTCTCCACCGCGATTCCGGGCCCTGCCACCACGCCCTGGTCCGCCTCGGGATCGTTTGCGTCCACGACTCCCGTCTGGAAGGGCTTGCGGTAGACCACCGGGCCCAGGGTGGCCCAGGCCCGGGCGATGCGGGCGCTGACGTGGGTCTTGCCCACGCCGGTGTCGGTGCCGAGCACCCAGAGGGGGGAGGGAAGGGCGGCGAGGTCCATGCCTCGATGCTAATGCGCCCATGCGCACGTCTGATGGAACAGTTCACGGCGGAAACGGCATCAGATCCCCCAATGTCCCCCTGGGAGGTCTCATGACCGAGCCGCTGAACCTTGACCGCTACCGTGCGCTCTATGCGCGGAGCATCCAGGACCCGGAAGGGTTCTGGGGGGAGCAGGCTCTGGACGTGCTGGACTGGTTCCATGCTTTCGACCAGGTGAAAGACTGCGACTGGGAACACGGACAGGTGGCGTGGTTCCTCAATGGAAAACTCAACGCCTGCTACAACGCCGTGGATCGCCATGTGAAGACCCGGGGTGATCAGGTGGCGCTGATCTGGGAGTCGGATGCGCCAGGGCACGGCAAGACGCTCACCTATCGCGAACTCCAGCGGGAGGTCTGCAAGCTGGCCAACGTGCTGCGTCATCACGGCATCCGCAAGGGCGACCGCGTGGCGATCTACATGCCCATGGTGCCGGAGGCGGTGGCGGCGATGCTCGCCTGCGCCCGCATCGGCGCGGTGCACAACGTGGTCTTTGCGGGCTTCAGCGCGGAATCCTTGCGGGACCGCATCAACGACGCCCACTGTAAGGCCGTCATCACGGCGGATGAGGGCGTGCGCGGCGGCAAGGTGATTCCCTTGAAGCGCACGGTGGATGAAGCCGTAATGGCGTGCCCCAGCGTGCAGCACGTCTTCATCGTGCAGCGCACCGGCAACAAAATCCCCTTCTACCCTCAGCGGGATATTTGGCTCCGGGAGGCCATGGATGCTGAGCGTCCGGTTTGCCCGATCGAACACATGGACAGCGAGGACACCCTCTTCCTGCTCTACACCTCTGGCAGCACTGGGAAGCCCAAGGGCGTGGCGCATACGACGGCTGGGTACCTGGTGCAGGCGGCGCTGACGCATCGCCACGTCTTCGACTACCGCGATGGCGACATCTACGCCTGCGTGGCGGACATCGGCTGGATCACGGGCCACAGCTATGTCGTCTATGGGCCGCTGCTGAATGGCGCCACGACGGTGCTGTTCGAGAGCATTCCCACATACCCAGACGCGGGCCGCTACTGGGAGATGGTCGAGCGGCTGAAGATCACCCAGTTCTACACGGCGCCCACGGCCATTCGCGCGGTGGCCCGCGAAGGCAACGCCTTCGTCGAGAAATACGACCGCAGCAGCCTGCGCATTCTCGGGACGGTGGGCGAGCCCATCAATCCCGAGGCTTGGAAGTGGTACCACGAGGTGGTGGGCGAGAAGCGCTGCCCTGTCGTGGATACGTGGTGGCAGACGGAGACGGGCGGCATCATGATCACGCCGCTGCCCTACGCCACGGACCTCAAGCCCGGCAGCGCGACGTTGCCCTTCCTCGGCATCGAGCCGGTGGTGCTGGATGAGCACGGGAAGGAAGTGCCCGGCAACGGCGTCAGCGGCTTCCTGGCCATCAAGCAGCCTTGGCCGGGCCAGGCGCGCACCATCCAGAACGACCACCCGCGCTTCATCAAGACCTATCTGCGGCCGCATGTCGACTACTACATCACCGGGGACGGCTGTCGCCGGGACGAGGACGGC
>CAYQAS010000055.1:0-27677 GCA_964415525.1 uncultured Solibacteraceae bacterium | reverse complement strand
TCTCGTTCTGGGTGAACTGCATGAAGAACTTCGCCATCTGCACCATGCAGGTGCTGTGGTTCATCACCACCAGGCCGCCGGAGCCGACCATGGCGCCGATGCCCGTGAGGTTGGCGAAATCCATGGGCAGGTCGAGGTGCGCCTGGGTGAGGCAGCCGCCGCTGGGGCCGCCGATCTGCACGCCCTTGAAGCCCTTGGTGCTGGGGGTGCCGTCATTCTCGGTCACACCGCCGCCCACGGCGTCCACGATGTGGCGCAGGGGCGTGCCAAAGGGCACTTCGATGAGACCGGTGTTCGCCACGTGGCCCGTCAGCGCGAAGGTCTTGGTGCCTGGGCTGTCGGGGGTGCCGTGCTTCCGGAAGTTCTCGACGCCGCCCAGGATGATCTGGGGGACGGTGGAGAGGGTCTCCACATTGTTGATGATGGTGGGCTTGCCCCACAGGCCGGACACCGCCGGGAAAGGCGGCTTGGGCATGGGCATGCCGCGGCGGCCTTCAATGCTGGCCAGCAGCGCAGTCTCTTCGCCGCAGACGAAGGCGCCAGCGCCTTCCATCACGTTGACGCGGAAGGAGAAGTCGCTACCGAAGAGGTTGTCGCCCAGCAGGCCCGCACCCTCGGCATCCGCCACGGCGCGCAGCACGCGGTTAACGGCAAGGGGATACTCGGCGCGGACGTAGACGTAGGCCTCATCGGCGCCGATGGCGCGAGCCGCGATCATCATGCCCTCGATGACGGAGTGGGGATTGCCCTCCATCAGCGAGCGGTCCATGAACGCACCCGGATCGCCTTCGTCGCCGTTGCAGACGATGTACTTCTTGCCTTCGGGCTGGGCGGCCGCCACGGACCACTTGCGGCCCGTGGGGAAACCGCCACCGCCACGGCCCCGCAGACCGGCATCCATGATGTCCTTGACCACCTGATCGGGACTCATCTCCAGCACCGCCTTGCGGGCCGCGGCATAGCCGCCCCGGGCGATGTATTCCTGGATGTCCTCGGGGTGCATGGTGCCGCAGGCCGCGAGCACCGTGCGGCACTGCTGGGTGTAGAAGGGAATGTCCCCCAGGCCGCGGTGGGTGTTGCCGGTGGCGGGATCGCGGTAGAGCAGGCGATCCACGGGCTTGCCATCCTTGAAGGCCGCGTGGATGATCTCCGCGGCATCCGCGGGCTTCACCTTGCAGTAGAGGATGCCGTCGGGCTCGACGGTGACGAGGGGGCCCATCTGACAGAAGCCCTGGCAGCCGGACTTGCTGAGGTAGACGTCGTGGCCGCCTTCCTCGCGGAGCTCGATCACGAGGTCGATGCCCTCGGCAGCGGCGGCGGCGGTGAGGGCCGCGTGGACCTTCATGGCGCCGTTCGCCATGCAGCCGGTGCCGGCGCAGATGATCATGCGGCGCTGGACCTGCTTCTCACGGGCGAGGAAGGCCGAAGCGATGGCATCGAGCTGGATGCTGGTGGTGGCGGTGGTTATCACATCCCCTCCTGGGCCAGGATCGCCTTGGCGAGCTCGATGGAACCCTCGAGGTCCATCTGGCCGTGCACGTCCTCGTTGATCACCACAGCCGGAGCCAGGCCGCAGGCGCCGAGGCAGCCGACGGTTTCGAGCGTGAACATCATGTTGGGCGTGGTGGTCTGCTTGCCGGCGAGGCCGAGGTGGCGCTTCAGGCCGTCGACGATGTTGCCGGCGCCCTTCACGTGGCAGGCCGTGCCGTCACACACCTTGATGACGTACTTGCCCTTGGGCTCCAGGGCGAAGTGGCCATAGAACGTGGCCACGCCGAACACACGGCTCGCCGGCACGCGCAGGCTGGTCGCCACGAACGCCATCACTTCCTCGGGCAGGTAGCGGTACTCCTCCTGCACGGCCTGGAGGATGGGAACGAGACGGGCGGGATCGCGGCGGTTCTTGTCCAGGATCCGGATCACGGAGCTGAACTGTCGAGCCGTGCTTGGCCCAGACTGGGTGCAAGTGCACATGGAGCAGGTCCTCCAGGGGTGCCGGGACGGCATGGGTGCAGGGCTTTCCCGCACCGCGCGTCACCGGCGGTGGTTACATGTGGTCTGGCGTGGGTCAGGCCTTCCGGGCTTGGCGTTCCGCGAGCTTGCGGACGAGCACGGAAAGACTGGCGAAGGGTTCAGCGTGCTGGACAAGCACCTCGGAAGGCACTGCCACCGGCGTCATGGTCAGGTTCCAGATGGCCTGAATGCCCGACCGGGACATGAGATCCGCGGCCTCCTGGGCCTCGGTTTCGGGCACCGCCAGGATGGCGATGGCCACGTGCATCCGACGCACCAGGTCCGCGAACTTGGTGTAGGGCAGGATCGAGATGCCTTGAAGCTTCTTGCCGACCCGGAGCGGATTGGCATCGAAGGCGGCCACCACCTTGATGCCGGCGCGCTCCAGACCGCCCGCTTCCAGCACCGCGGCCCCCATGCCCCCCGCCCCCACAAGGAAGGCTTCAGACGGGTTGTCCCAGTGCAGGAACCGCTCGATGGCGGCGGTGAGTTCGGCCACCCGGTGCCCCACCTTGGGCCGCCCCTGGCTGCCCGTCGCCGCCAGGTCCTTGCGGATCTGAGTGGGATGGATGTCCAGGTGCTCTGCCAGCTGACTGGCGCTCACCATCTCCTGTCCCGACACCTGGAGGTTCTGCAGCAGCCGGTAGTACTGCGGCAGGCGCCTCAGGGTCAGTTCGGGGATGGGGTCGATGGTCACGGCAGACTCCGCCCCAGGCCTCGCGGCAGGGGTCAGGGTTCCAGGATGGAGCGTTATCGAGAAATCCTTATCGAGAAAAATCTCTCGATTCGAATTCTATCCCTGCCCTGGATCCGGTCAAGCAACTTTCGCAAGGTGTGCATGACATCACACCGACCACCAAAGCTCAAAGTCGCGTCAAAACTGGATAGTCACGTCTCTGCCACAGCCTGCACGTCATGCATATTCGCGCAATTTTGCACTGTAACCGCACGTCGGCACCATCCATCCAGCGAAGTCGGCTTCGATTTCGCCTCGAACAGGATGCGGCAGGCAGGGAACGCGAATGATGCGAATGAGCCCGAATCGGGCGTCATCCGGTCGTAGCCATCCTTTGCCTGGGTGGTCTGAGTGGTCTGGGTGTGCTGATGGTCGCTGCCCTTGGATTCATCCTGGAGCTTCATACCAATGAACTTTTCACCGAGTCGACATCGCCACGGTACGGGCGTAGATCTTGGCCTCGATGAAGAGGGCCAGGAGTTCCGGATCCAGATGGCCACTCTTGGCATCCTCTTCCAGAATCCGCAGGCTGCGCTCCCAGGGCACCGCCGCCTTGTAGGGCCGATCCTGAGCGGTCAATGCGTCGAAGACGTCGGAGATGGCCATGGCCTTGCTTTGCAGCGGAATCTCCCGCTCATGGAGCTGCCGCGGGTAGCCGCGACCGTTCAGCCGCTCGTGGTGGGCGTACGCGATCTCCGGCACCGAAGCGAGGTCCGGTGTCCAGGGAATGCGGCGCAGGAAGGCGAAGGTATGGCTGACATGGCTCTCGATCTCGAGACGTTCCTCATCCGACAGGCTCCCCTTGCGGATCCGCAGACAGTCGATATCTGAGGGCTCCACGAGCCGAGCATCCTGCCCGTCCCAACGTTTGAACGTCAGGTGCTCCAGGTTCGCCAGTTCAGTCGCCGTGTCCTCCGGCAGCACCGTGGGCTCGTTGCTGCGCTGGATCAGGGCGGTGAGATGGGCCGTCAGTCCCTGCTCCTGGGCTCGAAGCTCCTCCAAGCGACGCGGATCGAAGGGGCGCCCCGTCATCCAGTCTTCTAAAAAGCGCTCCGCCAACCGCTCCTCCTGCCGCTGGCGGATGCGCTGCAGCAGCAGATCAAGCCGGTTCGGATCCAGCTTCTTGGACTTCACCAGCACCTGCTCTCGCACCCCGACCTTGCCGAAGTCGTGCAACAGGCTCGCGTAGCGCAACTCCCGCAGCTGATGGTCGTTGAAATGCACCTCGCCGAAGGTCCCGCCTCGAGTGGCATTCACCGCCTCCGCCAGGCTCACGGTGAGGGTCGCCACCCGGCCGGAATGCCCGCTGGTCACAGGATCCCGCTGCTCGATGGCGGTGACGCTGGCGTTCACGAAGCCCTCGAAGAGACGCTCGATCTCCTCCCGCAACCGCGCATTCTTCACCGCGACCCCCGCCTGAGCCGCGAGGCTCTGGGCCAGGGATTGGTGCTCGGGAGTGAAGGCCTGAACTTCGCCGTCCTCCTCCACGCAGTTGATGAGCTGCAGGACGCCCAGCACCTCGCCCTGGGTGTCCACCAGAGGCACCGCCAGCATGGAGCGCGTGCGGTAGCCCGCCTGGCGATCGAAGCTATCGTTGAAACGGTAGGGTGCATCCTCTGGGATGACGTAGACGTCCGGGATCAGCAACCCCTCGCCCGTGGCGGCCACGAAGCCCGCCATGGACTGCTTGGAGATGGGCATACGAAACCGATGGTAGGGCAGGCTCAGCCGAGCGTTCTGGGTGTGGGCAAAGAGCAACTCGTGTCCCTCGCCCTCATCCACCACCAGGTACAGGCTGCCCCCTTCGGCATCCACCAGCTCCCGGGCGTGTCGCAGGATCAGATCCAGCAGGCGGTCGAGGTTCTGCTCGCTGGCCAGGGCCCGACCGACCTCGTTGAGGCGCTCCATGTTGCGGCGGTCCACATGCCGTCGCCATCCCGCTTCCACCAGTGCCGCGGCGGCGGGAACTCCGGGCCACGCTTCGCAGGTGACGAGACGCCCTTCTCCGGACAAGCCGACCACGACATCCGCTGTATCATCCTCAACCCACAGGGCTCCCCGCAGGAGCTCCGGCGCCAGGAGCGGTTCCAGGCTGCTACGGTGAATCGGAGGGACGGCGATGGTCAGAGACGGGCGCATGGGATCCGGGAAGAAACGATCGCCAGTCTATCGGACGACCGAGACCCCAGAGTGTGAAATGGACCTCAAGGTGGAACGCCTCGCCTGGGGCGGCGTGGGGCTTTCGCGCGATCCCGAGGGACGGCTCATCCTCCTCCGAGCCCCCTTGGCCCTCTTCCCCGGCGAGCAGGTCCGCGCCCGGGTGCGGATGAAGGCCCGCCACGGCGAGGGCGATGTGCGTACCTGGATCCAGTCCTCGCCTGAGCGTGTCGAACCCGCCTGCCCGGCGGCCCACACCTGCGGCGGCTGCGAGCTCTGGGGTGCGGGCGAACACGAAGCCCAGCTCAAACGGTCCATGGTGGACGACCTCTTCCAGCGCCAGCTGACCGATGCCCCCGCCTGGGACTGGCATCCCGCCCCAGCCACCGCCCGCCGCCACCGCATCCAGCTCCACTGGGACGGTGCCCAGCTGGGCTTCCACCGTCGCAAGAGCCACTCGGTGGTGGCCATCAAGAACTGTCCCGCCGCCGCCCCGCCCGTCTCCGAGGCCATCGAGACGCTTCGAGAGGCCCTCAGCTCCGGCGCCCTGCCCGGTCGTCCTCAACGGTGGGAACTGGCCACGGGCACCCCTGCGGATCGGATCTGGGCCATCGACGAGCGCGGCAAAGTCTGGCGCATGCAAGGCGCAGCGTGGAAATCCTCCCCCGAGGGGGATGTGATCTTCCACGAGCACGCGGGAACCCGCCTGCGTCACCGCGCCGGAGGCTTCTTCCAGGTCTGCGCCCCCTGGGCCATGGAGGCCGTCGCGGGCCTGCTCGCCCAATGGGACCTTCGCGGCGACACGCTCTACGACCTCTACGGCGGCGTCGGCCTCTTCAGCGCCCTCGCGGGCGAAAGGTTCAGGCACCGCGTGCTGGTGGAGTGGGAGGCGGCGGCGGTGGCCTATGCCAATGCCAACCTCGAGACCCTCGCCCTGCCCTCGGAGTGCCACGCGGGAGACGTGGGCGACTGGCTCCCGGAAGTGCTCGGCACGCCAGCGGACACCATCGTGCTCGATCCCCCCCGTGCGGGGCTGGACGCCAAGGTCGCGGAGCGCCTCCAGAACGCGGGGGCAGGTCGACTGCTCTTGATGGGCTGCGACGGCGCCGCCTTCTGCCGGGACGTCAAACGCCTCGCACCGCGCTGGAAGCTCGTCCAGCTGGCTGCCCTCGACCTCTTTCCCCACACGCACCACGTTGAGTGCATGGGGCTCTTCGAACCGGACCAGGGCAGAATGGAGCCATGACCCCCGAAGCCGCATCCAGCCAAGTGTCCCTGGGCCGCCATCTGCTGGTGGAGCTCACGGGCTGCGACGCCGGACGGCTGGAGGATGTGGCCCACGTGCGCACGGCCATGGTGGAGGCCGCCCTCGCCTCCGGCGCGCTGGTGGTGGGGGAGAGCTTCCACCACTTCAGCCCCCACGGCGTGAGCGGCGTGGTGGTCATCAGCGAGAGCCATCTGGCCATCCACACGTGGCCGGAATACGGCTTTGCCGCCATCGACCTCTTCACGTGCGGGGACACGGTGGATCCCTGGGAGGCCTTCGATCGTCTGAAGGCAGCCTTCCAGGCGGAGACCACGTCAGTGATGGAAGTGCGCCGGGGCACCCTGCGCATTCCGGGGCTGCGGCATAAGCCCACGGAAGCCTGAACCGGACTTCAGGAAACCCTCTCGAACCTGCCCAGCAAGGGATACCCGGGCAATAGGAGCCCGTCCAAGTATTCAGGCGAGGCCATGTTGGGTGCAAAGGGCTTGCAGGCAGGGAATCGGGCCAAGGGCGATGCGATGACATCGTTCGAGCCCGATGACGCAGCATGGAAGCCCTTTGCGCCCAACCCTTCGGGCCGGGTAGGCGGCCTGCACAGCTCGTCGTCACACTTGTCGGAGGTCGTGCCGCGACCCCTATCCTCGCCTTCCTCGATCTGCTTGGCCGCCGACCCGGCGCGGCCCAATTCAATACTTGGACGGGCTCCTTGGCTGGCCGTTTTTGCCGACCCCTGAATTATTTCTCTCATTCCCCCTTTAGGAGCTCCAGGGGGTGCCGAAACGCCTCTCGTGGACCAGGGATTCGCACCTTGAACTCTGGTCGACCGGCCCCCAAAGACGCGGCTCTTCCGCGTCGGGGTCGCCTTGTCGGGAGCAGGCCATGTCGCGCTACAGCTGGATCGGATTCGCCCTTGCCGCCTTCGTTGCCATGACTGCCCATGCCCAGAGCACCGTCACGGGCCGGGTGGGCGCGACCATCTTGCATGGTTCCCAGACCATGAGTTCCTCCCATTTCGGGGCCTCCCAGGTGAACTTGCAGTCGGGCCGCGTGAGTATCGGCCTCGATGGGAGCCTTTCGGTGGATGGCAAGGCTTCTAGCGTCCAGGCATCCCAAGCCACCCTGGTGTTCCGTGGCGCTCCCCGGGAAACCATCGCCATTGTGCTACCTCAGCGTGTGGAACTCCGCAATGCCGAAGGCCAAGTGCTGTCCGCCCAGGGCTTCACGTCCACGTTCCGCAGCGGTGCATTGGACCGCCAGGGCGAGCGTCGGATCGACCTCGGCACGTCCTTTCAAGTCGCCTCCAATCAGCGCCCGGGCACCTATCAAGGACACGCCGACATCCTGATCGCCTACAACTGACCCCAACGCCCCACCCATCCTGTCGCGGCGCCTTTTGGCGCCGCAGTGCATTCAGCCACGCCGTTGACGACTCCGGCGCTTCCAGTCACATTCGCCAGTGAGCTCCCGGAGTGTTTCATGTCCACACAATGGTTCTATGTCCAGAATGGCCAACGGCTTGGCCCCGTCCCCATGGAGCAGGTGAAGGGTCTGCTTGCCTCCGGCAACCTGCCCCAGGATGCCCTGGTGTGGAATCAGGGGCTGTCGGGATGGGTGCCCGCCCACACCCTGCCCGAGCTCGCGCCCGCGCCGGTCTATACGCCTCCTGCGCCGCAACCCATGCCCATGCCCATGCCCATGCCGGTGCCTGCCCCCCTGCCGGCACCGGCGCCCTATGGCGCACCGGCGCAGTCCCTGCCCTACCCCGCTCCGGCACCCACCTATGCAGCTCCCACAATGCAGGCCCCGGATACCGGCGGCCCTATCCCCCCGATGGTCGTGCAGTTGCTGAAGCAGACTCGCCCCTGGGTGCGGCTCTTCGGCATCCTCGGCTTCATCGCCATCGCCCTGATGGTCCTGGGAGCCCTCGGCCTGATCGTGATGTCCGCCAGCAGCCGTGTTGGCGCCCTGCCCACCATCGCTGCCGGAGCGATGTATCTGGTGATGGCCGGCCTCTACCTGCCGCCTGTCCTCAGCCTCAACCGCTATGCCAGCAGCATCTCGGCCCTGGAGCGCAGCGGCAGTCACCGGGATCTCGAAGCCGCCCTCGCCGCTCAGAAGGGCTTCTGGAAATACATCGGCATCCTCACCCTGATCGGTTTCGCCCTCGGCGTGCTCGGCGTCATCCTCGCTGTGGTGATGGGCCTCGGAGCCCTTTCCATGCGTTGAAAATAATTCTTCACGGAGTTTGGATCCGGAGGCTTTCTCCGGATCTTTTTTTACATCACAATGCGAGGCGAGCGTCTCTGGAGGCCTCCATGCTGCGACCCCCCCCCCTGTTCACCGCCCTGCTGAGCGCCGCCACCCTGTGGGCCCAGGAGCCTGCCGAGTCCCGCCTCAAAAAGCTGGAAGCGCAGGTGGAGTCGCTGAAGGGAGAGCTGGATCAGGCCCGGAAGATCGCCGAGGACACGCAGTTCTTTCTGCGCCTGTCGGACATCGCCACGGCGGACAAGTGGATCCTGGCAGGCAAGCCCGACCCCAACGCCAAGGAACGCTACGGCATCCAGAACGCGCGCCACCCCCAGCGGATCTACTGCTACACCTTCGTGCCGAAGAAGCTCGACCGCTCGAAGAAGCACCCCGCCATCGTCCTCACCCACGGCGGCGTCCACGGCGACTTCGGCACCTACCACGTGAACATGGTCCGAGAGATGGTGGAGCGCGGCTACATCGTCATCGCGCCGGACTACCGGGGCTCCACGGGCTACAGCAAGGAGATGTACGAGGCGATCGACTACGGCGGTCTCGAGAACGATGACGTGGTGGCCTGCCGGGATTGGGCGGTGGAGGAACTCCCCGTGGATCCGAAGAAGGTCGCCGCGGTGGGCTGGAGCCATGGCGGGATGATCAGCCTGATGATCGGTTTCGACCATCCGGACAAGTTCGCCTGCATCTACGCCGGTGTGCCCGTGAGCGATCTCCTGACCCGCCTCGGCTACCACGAGCAGAGCTACACCGAACTATTCGCCGCCAAATACCACATCGGCAAGGCCCCGGTGGATGCGGTGGACGAGTACCGCAAGCGCAGCCCCATCTGGAACGTCCACAAGCTCAAACTCCCGCTCATGGTCACGAGTTCCACCAACGACCGCGACGTGAACGTGGTGGAAGTAGAGCAGCTCCTCACCCACCTCAAGGCCGCAGGCAAGCCAGTCGAGAGTCACATCGAGACGGACGCCCCCGGCGGCCACAGCTGGGATCGCATCGACACCAGCCTCGCCCGCAAGGCACGACAGCGGATGTACGAGTTCCTGAAGAAGCACATCGGAAGATAGGCCTTCGCAGGGAACCCCGCGAAAACGTTTCGGGAGTCGGCCGGATCGGGTTCTCAGCACCCACCACCCGCAGACCGATGACTCTGGAGCCCCCGCGAGGTGCCCGTGCCCTCCGTCCCTCATTGGTCCTTCCCGTTCCGTAACGCTCTGCGGTGGATCTTCTTATCCCTGCTGGTGGCCTCGGTACAGCTCCGGGCCGACAGCCCCAACCACAAGCAGATCCTGATCCTCCATGCATTCCATGCCACCTACTCGTGGGTGGAGGATGTGAATCGCGGAATCCTGGACACCCTGGCTGCCGCAGACGCGAATGTGGATGTACATGTCGAATACCTCGACTGGAAGCGCTTTCCCACCGAAGAGAACCTTCGCCTCCAGGAGGCGCTGCTCCAGGCGAAATACCGTCAGAAACCGCTCCACCTCATCATCGCCGTGGAGAGCCCGGCGCTCGACTTCGCCCTGGCGCGCCGAGAGCGTCTGTTTCCCGGTGTCCCCATCGTATTCACCGGCATCAATGGCTACGACCCTGCCATGGTGGCGGGCCACTCGGGCGTTACCGGCGTCGGCGAAGCCCTGGATGTGCAGGGAACGCTGAACATCGCCTTCAGCCTGCATCCCAAGGTACGCACCGTCTTCGTGCTCTGCGACGGCACGGGCATTGGAATGATGATCCGCAGGGACCTGGAGCGGGAACTGGAGCACTTCCAGCGCCGCGCCCGGTTCGTCTTCCTGCCTGAGCAGGACACGGAGTCCGTCCTCGCCCAGGCGGTGAAGGCACCTGCGGACAGCCTGTATCTCATCGGCCTCTTCTCTCGGGATCCGAAAGGGCGCTTCCTCGACTTGTGGGAGCTGCCGCACCTCATGCAGGACCAGGGCGTGAAGGTGCCCATCTATTCCTTCTATCGAGCGGGTTGCGGCCAGGGCACGGTGGGCGGCAGCCTCGTGAGCGGCGAGCGCCAAGGCGCCGTGGCCACGGAGATGGGCCTGCGCATCCTGACGGGAACGCCCCCGGAGCGCATTCCCGTGCACACGGCCCCCACGGTGCAGCGGGTCTTCGACCACCGTATGCTCCAGCGGCTTGGCATCCCCCTGTCAGCCCTGCCCCCCGGCAGTGAGGTGCTCCACCAGCCCCAGACCTTCTACCAGACCCACCGCGGCCTCGTGCTCGGCTGCATCGCCGCCCTCACGGCCCTCGTCCTGGCCCTGCTGGGACTGATGGTGCGGCGGCGCGCGGCGGAGCAGGCCGTCCGTCACAGCGAGGCCCGCCTACGCGCCCTGGTAGAGCACATGCCGATCCTCATCTGCGCCTTCGATGCCGAGGGCCAGCTCATCGAATGGAACAGCGCCTGCGAGCAGGCTTCTGGGTGCGAGCGTTCCAAGGTGATCCGACAGCCACGGATGCTCACGCGGCTCGTGCCCGACGAAACGGATCGCGGACTGCTACGGCGCTTGGCGACGGGGATTGATGCCGCAACAGACTTGGAACTGCCCTTGATTCACGCGGATGGCGAGGCACGGCTCATCCTATGGAACAGCGAGGCCGGCGCCTTCCCCATCCCTGGCTGGGCCGGTTGGCTGGTGGGCGTGGACCTCACAGAGCGCCGCCGTGCGGAACGAGATCGGGCGCGCCTCTCCGAGGCGTTCACCCAGGCGGCAGACGGCATCCTCGTCACGGACGCCCAGGGCACCGTGCTCTTCGTGAATCCCTCCGGGGCGGAACTCCTGGCAGGGCACCAGGAAGGCATCCGGGGACGTCGGTTGGTGGACCTCCTGGCCTGCACGGACGAGCCAGGCCTCCCGGCGCGCATCGGCGCGGAGGCCCTGCAGGGGAGCATCTGGAAGGGACGCTTCCCCGCTCGGCGCCTGGATGGTTCCCCCTTCACCCTCGAGGGCACCCTCTCTCCCATCCGAGTGGGCGGCATGGTGGTGGGCATGGCCCTGGTATTCCGCGACATCACCCACGCCATGGACATGGAAGAACAGGCGCGGAAGAACCAGCGGATGGAATCCCTGGGCGCCCTTGCTGGAGGCATCGCCCACGACTTCGGCAACCTCCTGACCGCCATCCAGGGCGCGGCATTCCTCATGGAGGAGGAGGCCGACGATCCCGAAGCGGTACACTCCCACCTTCGTCTCCTGGAGAATGCCACCCACAAGGCAGGCGAACTGGTGAAGCAGCTCATGGGCTTCGCCCGGGCCCGAAAGCAGGAGAGCGGTCCCCTGGACCTGCACCGAGTGCTGGACGACGTCCTTCCGATCCTCCGGCGCACCCTGCCCCCACTCATCCAAATCGGATGCGAGCCAGGTGCCCGGCGCCCATGGATTCTCGGGGATGGCGGCCAACTCTCCCAAGTGCTCATGAACCTCGCCATCAACGCCCGGGACGCAATGCCCGAGGGCGGGCACCTGGATTTCGTCACCGGCAACGCCGAGGGCGAGGTGTGGGTGGAGGTCCGGGATACCGGCAGCGGCATCCCGGAGGCACTGCTGGAGCGCATCTTCGAACCCCTCTTCACCACCAAGCAGGACGGCAAGGGCACGGGCATGGGGCTGGCCATGACCCACGCGATCCTGAAGCACCACGGCGGCCGCGTGGAGGTACAGAGTCAGATCGGGAAAGGCACGACCTTCCGACTCTGCTTCCCCGTGATGAATCCCGAGGCGGTCTGATCAGATGCCGGTGAGGGGGATCCGCCGGCCTCGGCCGAAGGCCCAGGGGCTCACCTTGAGCGCGAAAGGAAGTTGGCGGCGCTTGAACTCCGCCATGCGCACGAGGCGCAGGATGCGCGGCAGGGCGGCTCGGGCCTGAGCGAGGTCAGCGCCTTCCAGTAGATCCGCAAGATCCGCTTCCAGGGTGCCCTCCTCCCGCTTGGCCTCCACCAGGGCGCCGAGGATGGCGTCCAGCTGGCGGTAGGGCAGGAGACTCGCCTCGTCTGTCTGGTCCGGGCGCAGTTCTGCCGTGGGTTTGCGGTCGATGACGCCCCTGGGCACCGCCTCGCCCAGCTCCCGGGCCAGGGCGAAGACCCGGGCCTTGAGGGTGTCGCCGAGGATGCCGAAGGCGCCGATGCCATCGCCGTAGAGCGTGAAATAGCCTGTGGCGCACTCGCTCTTGTTCCCCGTGTTGAGCACCGCGACCCGCGAGGTGCCCAGTCGGCCGTGGATGGCGGGCTCGCTGGTGAGGGCCATGAGCAGGCTGCCGCGGCTGCGGCTCTGAAGGTTCTCGTCCGTGAGGCCGAAGGTGCGCTCCGGCAGGGCGGCCCGCAAGCTGGCCTCGAATCCCCCGAAGGGCGCCTCCGCATCCATCACAAGGAAAGGGATGCGCAGGTGCTCCGCCTGAATCCGGGCGAGGTCCACGCTCTCCTGAGAGGTGAACCGCGTGGGTAGGGCCACGCCGAACACCTTGTCGGGGCCGAGCGCCTCCGCGGCCATGGCCACCACCACCGCGCTGTCGATGCCGCCGGACATGCCCACCACGACGCCTTCGAGCCCCTGCTTGGCGAGGTTGTCCCGCAGCCCCATCCCCAGGGCCGCCCGCAGCCAGGAGGCCTCCGTGGGATCCTCGGGCCAAGGCTGACCGGAAGCCTCCGAGTCCGTCAGGACCACCGCCTCGCAAAAGGCATCGCCGCCGTCCTGCCAGGTGCCATCCGGCAGGGCCAGGCCCGAGCCGCCATCGAAGAGATGCCAGCTCTCGGCGCCCACGCGGCTGGCGTAGGCGATGGGCAGGCCGTGGCGCCGGGCGTGGGCCTGGAGCAGACGCCGCCGCAGGGTGTGTTTGGCGGGCAGCGCCCAGGCGGGGTTGCGTCCCTCGGGCAGGAAGCTGCCCAGATGACCGGGACTGGCGCTGGCGTTCAAGATCAGGGTGGCGCCGGCGGATGCCAGTTCCGCCACGGGATCACAGGCATAGCGCAGACCGCCCGGTACGAGATCCGCATCCCCCCAGAGGTCCTCGCAGATGGTGAGGCCGACTCGCTGCCCACGGAAATCCACCAGGGCAGTGGGCCCATCGCCGGGCTCGAAGTAGCGCGCCTCGTCGAAGACGTCATAGTCCGCCAGCAGCCGCTTGCGGGCCACGGTGCGCACCTCACCGCCTTCACACCACCACAGCTCGTTGTAGAGCCGCCCCGTGGGCGCCGGGCCACAGGTGCCGAGCACCAACGGCACCGGCCCCACGAGGGACGCAAGGCGACGGCTCTCCGCCTCCACCGCCCGACGGAGCCCCGACTCCCAGAGCCGATCCTCCGCCAGGTAGCCCACCACCGCGAGTTCCGGGGTGAGCACCAGCTCCGCACCCCGGCCCACGGCCTCGTGATAGGCCCGCTCGATGGCCTGTCCGTTGCGGACGGGATCCCCGAGCACCGAGTTGAGCTGGAGCAGGGCGAGGCGCATGGACAGGCTCTAGGCCTTGGCTTCCGTCACCGGATCCATGGTGAAGGTCACCATGGGCGCATAGATCTCCAGCGTCGTGCCCTCTTCGGCGTGGATGCACTGCACCGTGCCGTTGCAGGGCGCGGTGTACTCGTTCTGCATCTTCATGGCCTCGAGGATGAGCACCGGCTGGCCCTCTTCCACATGTTCGCCCTCGTGGACGAGCATCTTGAGGACCTTGCCGGGCATCAACGCCTTGAGCACGGTGCCCGCGCCCTTCCGCTGACGCTGCATGGCCTCTGCCAGCAGCTTCTTGCGGGGATCCTGGAGGGTGAACTCGTAGGCGCCATCGTAGAGGCTGCCCCGGAAGCCGTGGAGGTCCGGATCCGGCATGCGCATGCGATCGACGTTCACACCGATGGAGCGGCCATCGATGATCACGGAGTAGCTGGTCTTCTCGACCTTGACGATGTCGATCTCTTCTTCCACGCCGTCCCAGGTGAGGTAGACCTTGCCGTTCCGCCGGGCGATTTCGAGCTCGTGGGTTTCACTGCCAATGCAAAGGGTGCGCTTCATGGTGTCTCCCCGGGCCTACAGACGGTTGAACTTGCCGGCCAGCTTCCAGTGGCGGCTCGGACCTTCGTTGCCCTCGCGGTTCACGGGCTGCTGCGCCCGGACCTGTTCCTTCTCGAACTCGTCGAAGAGGGCGGCCACGGCGGCGAACTTGAGGTTCGGCCCGATGCCCCGCTGCTTCCACCACGTGTGCTCCAGCATCTGGTTGTGCATGTCGCCCTTGAGGAAGGGCTTGTGCTCCATCAACGCCTTGAAGAAGGCGATGTTGTTGCGCACGCCACCGATGCGGTATTCGCCCAGCGCCGCCCGAAGACGGGCAATGGCACGGCTGCGATCCGGTCCCCAGGCGCTCAGCTTGGACATGATCGGCGCGTAGAAGGGGCTCAGCTCCCAGCCCATGTAGACGCCGCTGTCATCCCGCAGGTTGTGGCCCTTGGGGGTGCGCAGGTAGGTGATCTTGCCGGAAGAAGGCGCGAAGTCTCGGTCCGGGTCCTCGGCGTTGATGCGCACCTGGACGGCGTGACCCCAGAGCGGCACCTGCTCCTGGGTAAGGGGCAGCGGCTTGCCATTGGCGATATCGATCTGGAGGCGGACCAGGTCCACACCCGTGATCCACTCCGTGACGGCATGGCCACCCTGGATGCGACAGGTCATCTCCAGGAAGTAGAAGTTCTTGTCCTCATCCAGCAGGAATTCCACCGTGCCCACGCCGACGTAGCCCACCGCCTTGGCGATGGCCACCGCTGCGGCGCCAAGCTTCTGGCGCAGCTCCGGGCTGACATTCGGGCTGGGGGCCTCCTCGGCGGACTGCTGGAAGCGGCGCTGGATGGAGCCCTCGCGCTCCCAGAGATGGATCACGTTGCCGTGACGATCACCGGCGACCTGGACCTCCAGGTAGTGCGCGTGGGCCATGAATTTCTCGATGTAGACCCGCTCATCCCAGAAGGAGTAGATGGCCTCACCCTTCACCCGGGGCAGCGCACGGCGGAGGTCCGTGGCGGACTTCACCAGCCGCATGCCCTTGCCGTCCCGGCCCATAACCGGCTTTACCATGAGGGGGAAGCCCATCTCCTTGGCCTTCTCCAGCAGGGAATCGTCATCCAGGGTCTCGATAATGGCGGGGAGTACCGGCACGCCGCAGTCCTCGGCGACCTTCCGGCTCGTGAGTTTGCAGGCCATCTTCTCCAGCACCTCAGGGCTGGGCCCGATCCAGGTGAGGCCCGCGGCGATGATCTGGCGCACCGCCTCCGGCTCTTCCGCCAGGAAGCCGTAGCCGGGATGGATGGCATCGGCTCCGGTCTGCTTGCAGACCTCCAGGATGCGTTCGAGCTTCAGGTAGCTCTCCCGGCTGGGGGTGGGCCCGATGTGGACGCTCTCCTCGGCCAGTCGCACGTGCATGGCACCGCGGTCGGCGTCCGAGTACACCGCCACGGTCGGGATCTGCATTTCCCGGCAGGTCCGGATGATCCGGCCAGCGATGTCGCCTCGATTCGCAATGAGCAGTTTGGTCACGGACATGCTCGACTCCATGGTTCGCGCCTCAGGACGGCCCCGCATGGGGCATCATGAAAACGTGCGAGGGAACAGACTACCAAACCCGGCTCCAGAGGTGCGGCTCCCGGTGGCCGACCGACGGGAGGCCGCATGGGGACTTGGGGGGCCTGCCTCCCAGACTCGCCCTGTCCCCCGGACTGGAGACCTGGAATGAACCGGCATGCCGTCCTCGCCCTTTTCTTCGTATTCCTGGCCTGTGGACGCCGGGGCGACCCAATTCCCCGGGCACGGATTGAGGCCCGCCCCTGCACGGTGGGCTGGGCAGGGCTCCACGCCCTGCAGGTAACCCTCCCGCGCCAGGATGCCGACAGCCAGGATCTCCTGGGCCTCCAGAGCGTCCGGGTCTACCACCTGCCTTTGGGCGCCGGGCGTCCCAGTCCCCAGGATGTGCTCGTGCGGGGCGAGGTGATGCTGGAGCGTTCCCGGCCTGACCTGCCCAAGCCCGGCAAGGCCTTCCGCCTGGATCTGGACCAGGGTGGCCGGGGGCCTGGATGGATCGTCGTGGTGGCGGTGCGGGTGGGTGGTGTCGTGGGTCAGCCCAGCGAGACCCTGCCGTGGCTGCATCCTTCCATCCAGTGACCGCCGTGGCATGATGAAGATTCCGCCCCAGGCGGACTTTTCAGAAGCCGGGAGACCGCTCCCTTTTCCGAGGAAACAGCCATGACGCGACGCGCCGTCCGCCCGGCATCGGCTCTGCCGATGCACGAGGTCGATGCCCGCCCCTGTTCGTGGCCTGGATCTCCTCTCTCCAAGCGAGGTTCCGCATGATGCGATGCGCCGTGTTTATCGACGGCAACAACCTGTTCCACTCCGCCCGCCAGCTGGGCTTCGAGGTGGACTACCAGCGCCTGCTGCAGGTGCTCGTTGGCCGCGACCGGGAGCTGCTCCGCGCCTTCTTCTACACGGGAGTGGATGAGGCGGCCGACCGCCAGCGGGGCTTCCTGCACTGGATGCGCCGCAACGGTTTCCGCGTGGTCCAGAAACCCGTGAAACAGGAGAAGGACGGCAGCCGCCGTGCCCGACTCGAAGTGGAGATCACCACGGACATGCTCAGCTACTCCGACAAGGTGGATCTCGTGGTGCTGGTGAGCGGCGACGAGGACTTTGCCTATCCCCTCCAGGCCCTCGCCAACCGCGGCGTGCGCATCGAGGTGGCGGGCTTCCGCAGCGCCATGGCCAACCGCGTCATGGACGCTGCCGACCGCTACATCGATCTGGACGCCCTGGTGGACCGCTTCCGCAAGGATCCCAGCGACCTGGGCGACACCAGCGATCCCGAGGATTACCGGGAGCGCCTCTAGGAGCCCGCCCAAGTATTGAATTGGGCCGCGCCGGGTCGGCGGCCAAGCAGATCGAGGAAGGGGGTAGCGGGACTACCTCCGACGAGCCTGACAACGAGCTGCGCAGGCCGCCGCCCCGGCCAGGGACCCATGTCTGCGGCCCAGAAGGCCGCAGGAGGAGACCGCATTGCGGTCTGCGATACATGGGAGGGTTGGGCGCGGCCTCGACTGAATACTTGAACGGGCTCCTATAGCACAATGAACCGATGAGTTCCGAACCCCTGCCTCTTCCCCCGGATTTCCCCACGCAGATCCACGTGGTGACCGCACCGGCTGCGGATCTCCTGCCGGAGCATCCCTGGGTGCTCCTGGGGGACGAGGCGGTGCGCGGAACCTGGCGGGCCGCAGGACTGCCGGAGCCCGAGGGCTCGCACTGGGTGAAGGTGGACGAGTCCACCAAGCGCCTGGAGACGCTCTCGCCCTGGCTCGAGACCTGGGCCGCCCTGCCCCTGCACCGCGATGCCACGGTGCTGGCGGTGGGCGGCGGCATTCTCACCGATATGGCGGGCCTCGCCTCGGCCCTCTTCCTGCGGGGCGTGGCCTGGCACTGCTGGCCCACCACCCTTCTCAGCCAGGTGGATGCCGGGCTCGGCGGCAAGACCGCGGTCAACCTCGGCGCCGGCAAGAACCTCGCGGGCGCCTTCCATCCCCCTGCACGCATGGTCGTCTGCGACGCCTTCCTGGACACGCTGCCCGACCGGCAGATCGCCAGCGGGCGCTGGGAAGTGGTGAAGATGGCCCTCATGAACGGCGATGTGGCCTGGACCCTCGCCCTATTGGAAACGCCGCGCCCCGCCCGAGAAGCCATGGCCCGAGCCCTCCTCATGAAGGCGGACGTTGTCCATCGCGACCTGCACGAGCTCAACGAGCGGCGGCTGCTGAACCTGGGTCACACCCTGGGTCACGCCCTGGAGGTGGCCTCGCACCACACACTCCTGCACGGGGAGGCCGTGGGCCTCGGCTGCCTTGCCGCCTGCTTCCTGGCGGAAGAGCAGGGGTTCCGCCCCTTCCCCGCGATGCTCCGGGAGGCAATGGTGCGCGAGCTGCGCCATCTCCGGAATCGGATCGCCCCCTGGGACGTCTGCCTTCCAGTCCTCGCCCGGGACAAGAAGGCCCATGTGGACGCAGGAACCGGCGCCTCGGCGATACACTGCATCCTGCCCGAACCGGGAGGCCCCGCCCACCAGCAGCGGCTGCCCCCCGAGGCCTGGGCCAGCGCCCATGGGCGCCTCCTGGCCGCCCTCAGCTGATGGGAAACCCCGTGCTCCTTCGCATCCTTCTGCTTTCCTCCGGTCTCGCGGCCTGCCTCGTGGGGCAAGCCCCCCCGGGACGCGCGGAGGACCCGGCGGCCCTGATGCTCCAGGCCCGTGCCCTGCAGCGGCGCTCCGGCGGGGATGATCCGGAGAAAGCGGTCACCCTCTACCGAAAGGTGACGGTCCTTGCGCCCCTGAGTTCCGAGGCCCACCTTCGGCTTTCGGAGGCCCTGGCGGAGTGCGGCGATGTGGACGCGGCCATCCCTCCTGCCCAGAAGGCCACCGAGCTGGCGCCCAAGAGTGCCGAAGCCTGGGCGCACCTCGGCGTGCTGCACTATTTCCGAGGCAAGACTGATCCTGACGCCTGGGACAAGGCCCTGACCGCCCTCCAACGTGCCGTCCGCCTGCTTCCCCGAGACATCGATCTGCTGATGCGCCTCGCGGAGGTGGCGGAAGTGCGCAAGCAGGATGCCGTGGCCATGGACACCTGGCTCCGCATCGGCCGCCAGCACCCCTCCGCCACCATCCAGAACCGTCCCCTCGGGGAGATTGCCTTCGAGCGCGCAGCCCTCCTGGGCTCCAAGATCCACCATATGGAAGGCCGCCGCGAGGCGCTGCTGGCACTCTGCAACCGGCCCAATCCCGACCGCCGCCACCTCGGCCTGCTGGAAGAACTGGGCCGCGAGCAGGTGGAGGCCAGCTTTCTCGCCTTTGCCGAAGAGAGCTTCCGACTGCTGGCACGGCACGTCCCAGACGAACCCGCTGTCCACGAGAACATCGCCCTCATTCAGCTCCAGACGGGGCGATTCGAGGAAGCCCTTCCGGTGCTCGCCGAGGCCCGCCGCCTGCGCAAGGCGCCCGGTGCCTCCTATTACACCGCCGTCTGCCTCATGAACCTGGGCCGCTTCCAGGAAGCGGAAACCCAGCTCAAGCAAGTCCTCGTCGTCCCGCCTGGGACATCTGCAGATGGCCAGCGGCTGCTCACCAATGCCCGAGAGCTCCAGGGGATGAGCCTGCTGCTCCAGGGACGCCCCGCGGACCTGCTCGCCTTCGTGAACAGCCTTCCCAAGGAAGCCCTCACGGGCAACCTTCTGGGATTAAAGGCCCAGGCGCTTCTGCAGGCCAAGGCCTGGCGCGCAGCCCGCATCCAACTCAGGGAGGGCATGAAGGCCCATCCCCAGGTCCGCATCTTCCAGATGGCCGCCCTGCTGCCGCCCAAGATCTTTGAAGGAGGATTCTTCTCGGGGAAGGCGAGCCAGCAGGCCCTCTCCCAGCTGGATCTCGAGTCCACAGCCAACATCTGGAACGAGTTCCGCCAGTGGGAGCGCGCCCTCACCGCAGTGAAGGCCGCCCGGGCCGCCGCCCCCGTGCGGGACGTCGAATTGCTGATCCTTCAGTCCAACATCCTCGAACAGTTGGGCCGCAACGCGGAAGCCCTGGAAGTCCTGCGGGAAGGCCAGAAGCTCACGCCCGACCATCCCGTGCTCCAGAACAACCTGGGCTACAACCTGCTGGAGCGCGGGGGCGACCTGGCCGAGGCGGCGCGGCTCATCGAAGCCTCTATCAAGCAGGAGCCCAAGAGCGGCTCCACGACGGACTCCTGGGGCTGGGTGCTCTTCAAACAGGGCAAGCTGCAGGAGGCCGAGGTCGCCCTGCGCAAGGCCGTGGAGCTTTCCCCCTTCAGCCCGGAGATTCGGCGCCATTTTGGTGAGGTGCTGCTCAAGCTCGGCCGCCAGGAAGAGGCCTTGGATCAATGGGAGCGCGCCCTGGCCTTCGTCTTCCCCGGCCGAGCGGAACTCGAGAAGCGCACCCGGGAACTGCGGCAGGCCATCGCCAAGCGCCGCCATCAGGCTCCCGAGGAGACCGCGCCCGAACCCGAGGACGCCCGCTCGGAACCCGACGACGAGGATCTCCCGTGATCACGCTGCTCCTCGCCCTTCCCGCCGTTCAGACCCCGGCTGCGCCGCCAGCGGCCCCCATCCGCGCCCAGTACGACTGGGGATACGCCGGGGCCGACGGCACCGGCAAGGGCACGCTGATGATCCTGCTGGAACCCGCCACCGGCCACGTGGTGATGGAGCTCCACGGCATCGGAGAGCGGCTGATGCTGCTCACCGGCCAGACCGGCCAGGGCTTCCGCGTGCAGATTCCACGGCAGAACGTGGACACCACCGCGCCGTCCCTCGGGGCTCTGCCCCTGCCCTTCCTCCCTGCCATCGGCAGTCCCGAAGGCCTGCGAGCCCTGATGGAAGAGGGCAAGGGCCCCGGCGTCAAGGTCACGAAGAAGGACGTCACGGGCCCAAAGAAACTGCGTTACGACGGCAAGGACGAGCGGGGCAAGGACGTCACCGTGTGGTTGGAGCGCCAGCGCTGGGAGCGCTGACCTCCATTCCATCCACCCACATCCGCGTGGGGCGCAGCGCCCGGAGCCGGTCGGGACTGACGGACAGCACCGGAGCCTCGACCCACAGCAAGTCCGCCACGGCGCCCTTGCGGATCACGCCGAGGTCGGGATGTCCCAGGACGCGACCGTTGGCTTCGGTATAGGCCTTCAGCGCCTCGGCACGGGTCAGGCAGTGTTCCGGCAAGAACCCGCCCTGGGGCCGCCCCTGCGCATCCTGTCGGGTCTCGGCCGCAGACAGCCCGAGGAAGGGATTGGCGTCCGCCACCGGTGCATCACTGCCAAAGCAGAGCGTGGCGCCGTGCTTCAGGAAGGTCCGCCACGGGAAGGCCTCCGGCGTGCGCTCAGGGCCCAGCCGTGCGGGGGTCCAGGCATGGTCATCCGCCAGGTGGATGGGCTGGGCCGAGGCCACGAGGCCCAGGGCACCGAAACGGCGGGCATCCTCGGGCGCGACGATCTGACTGTGCTCGTTGCGGATGGGCAAGCCCGCATGCGGCCCGGCCTTCACCACCAAGTCCAGCAGCGCGCGGTTGGCGGCATCGCCGATGCAATGGACCGCCAGCTGGTAGCCCTGCTTGCGCGTCTGGGCCAGCACCTGGGCGACGTGGGCGGGAGACATCACCCAGAGTCCCTGGGTGCCCGGCTCATCCGCATAGGGCGCCAGCATCCGCGCGCCGCGGCTGCCCAGGGCGCCATCGAGCATCTGCTTGGCGCCCTGGACCTGGAAGAAGGAAAGCGCCGCAGAGCGCGGTCTGGCCAACTCCCGCGCCAACAGGACGGGCTCGTCGGCAAGGTAGGCGAAGACACGGATGGGCAGGCTGCCGGTGTGGGCCAGATTCCGATAGGCCTGGAGTGCGGTGCCATCGATGCCCATGTCCGCCACGGAGGCGAAACCCAGCTCCCGCAGGGCCAGCAGTCCCTGGCGGAGGATCTCCTGGCGTTCCTGGAGATTAGGCGCGGGGATGTGCTTCAAGAGCAGCTGGGAGGCGGCATCGATGAAAACGCCCGTGGCGTGGCCCTCCGCGTCCCGCACGATGCGCCCACCCACCGGATCCGGTGTCCGGTCCGTGATACCGGCGAGCTTGAGCGCCGCACTGTTGGCCCAGACGGCATGGCCGTCCACGCGCCTCAAGGCTGCAGGCCGGTTGCCAGTGGCGGCGTCCAGATCCTTGGCGTGAGGAAAGGCCTTGGAGGGCCAGAGGTTCTGATCCCAGCCCCGCCCCTGGATCCAGGGCGAGCGGCTTCCTGCGGCATAGGCCTTCACCCGACGGCGGACCTCCTCCAGGGAATCCGCCCCCGTCAGGCTCACTTGGGAGCGCAGGAGCCCGACGCCTTCCACATGGGCATGGCCCTCGATGAAGGCGGGGAGCAGCGTGCCTCCCGACAGCGCCACCTTTCGCGCGGTGGGATGGGCCTTCAGGATCTCCGCCTCGGCCCCCACATCCGCAATGCGTCCGCCGCGCACCACCACGGCCTGGGCGGGCTTCAAGCCGCCATCGTGAAACCAGACATCGGCGCCGGTGAGCACCACTTCGGCAGGAGGGGGCGGCGGCAGCGCGAACATGGAGACTCCGATCAAACCAGGCGCAGGCTGAGGTCAGCCGCAGGGGCGCTGTGGGTGAGGGCGCCGACGCTCAGGAAGTCCACGCCGGTCTCGGCGACGGACCGGGCCCGATCCAGGCTCATGTTGCCGCTGGCCTCCAGGAAACAGCGGCGGCCGCAGGCGTTGCGCAGAGCCACGGCCTCCCGCAGCTGTTCCAGACTCATGTTGTCCAGCAGGATGCCGTCGACATCTGCAATGGCCAGGCACTGTCGCACCTGCTCCTGGTTTTCCGCCTCCACTTCGAGCCTGATGAGGTTGGGTGCCCCCGCACGAATGGCGGTCACGGCATCAAGGATGCCGCCCGCGGCCGCGATGTGGTTCTCCTTCACCAGCACGCCGTCCCCCAGCGTCAGCCGGTGGTTGGCGCCACCGCCACAGCGCACGGCGTATTTCTCCAGCACTTTCAACCCCGGCGTGGTCTTGCGGGTGTCCAGGATGCGCGCACCGGTCCCCGCCACGGCCTCCACGAAGGCATGGGTCAGGGTCGCGGTGCCCGACAGCCGCTGGAGCAGGTTCAGCATCACCCGCTCCGCCATCAGGATCGCCCGGCTGGAGCCTTCCAATTCCATGACCACCGTCCCCTTGGACACCCGCTGGCCATCCGCCGCGCAGAGTTCCACCCGCACCGTGGGATCCACTAGCCGGAAGACCTCCTCCGCCACCGGAAGCCCCGCCAGCACGAGGTCGGCCTTGGCCACCACCCGGCCCGTGATGGGACGGTCCGGCACGCCGGCGGTGGTCCAATCCTGGGTGCCCCAGTCTTCCTGCAGGAAGGCCACGAGGCGGTCTCGGTAGGTGAGGGAGTGCGGCGCAACGGGACTCATGCAGGAAGGGTACACCGTCCGCCCTGGACTCAGGACTGGGCATGCATCCACCGAAGAAGACCCGATGCCTGACACCGCCACCCCTTCCCACTCCCAGGCCCAAGTCCGCGACGAGGCCTTTCGCGAGTTCGCGTTCCGATTCAGCAGCATGACGGGGGCCCTGCCCATTCTGATCCTGCTCCGAGACATCGTCTTCAACCCGGAGATGGTCTCCGGCACCCTTCCCATGCGATGTGTCGTGACGCTGCTGATGCTGGCCTACCCATGGGCACTGAGGATGCAGGCACCGCGCCCGACCCTTCCCTGGATCCTCTATGGGTGCGCGGCAGCGGTCGAGGTTCTCGTGATCCACGGGCTGGCCAGTCGTCCCCAAGGCGCCCAGCTGTACCAGTGGGCCTTGATCTACTTCTTCATTCTCACACCGCTTCTGGGCCTGCCCCTGACCTTGAAGGCCAACCTCCTGGGAATGGGAGGTCTCCTGCTCGCGCCAACCCTCATGACCTGGACCCAAGCCGGCGCCACCGTTCCCCTGGGCACCTTTTACATGATGGTTTCACCCGCCTGCCTCGTCATGACCTACCTCCATGTGCTGGCGGGGCAACTGTCGGATGCCAATTACCGCTACCGGATACAGATCGAGCAGCTTGCGATGCGCGATGCCCTGACCGGGCTCTACAACCGTCGCCACTTCATGCAGACCGCGGAGACGGCCCTCAAGCTGGCGCACCGCGGCACCCATCCGGCCTGCGTCCTGATCCTGGACATCGACCACTTTAAATCTGTGAACGATCGCTTCGGCCATGGCGCAGGGGACGAGGTCATCCGGGCCGCCGGGCGTGGCATCCTCGATTCCCTGCGAGAGACAGATCTCTGCGCGCGCATCGGCGGCGAGGAGTTTGCGGCCTTCCTGCCTCACACGGATGCCGAGGCCGGTCATCAGGCGGCAGAGCGGATCCGAGTCCACCTGGAAGCGATGACCGTACCATTGCACAACCTCGCGGAGCCCCTGCGGTTCACCGTAAGCCTGGGTCTGGCAGCACGCGGCTCCGAGGACTCCCTGGAGACCCTCCTGGAGCGGGCGGACCATGGGCTCTACGCCGCGAAACGGGGCGGCCGGAACCGCGTGGAACTGGGGAGCTGACGGCTATCATGGGGGTATGCCCGACACGACGCCCCCAGCCCCTGGATCCGGCACCACCACCAAGTCCCGCGCCAAGACGAAGCTGCAGCCGCCGTCCATGTGGAAGGTGATCCTCCACAACGACGACTACACCACCCAGGAGTTCGTCGTCTTCATCCTCAAGGCCATTTTCCGCAAGCCCGAGGCCGAGGCGGTGCGGATCATGATGGATGTCCATCGGGCGGGCAAAGGCGTGGCGGGCGTCTACACCTTCGAAATCGCCGAGACCAAGGTGGCCCAGGTGAAGTCTCTGGCTGGGCAGCACGAGTTCCCGCTGCTCTGCACGTTCGAACTGGAATAGCCCGCCCTATTCGAAGCGCTGCATGCAGTCGGGGCAGACGCCATGGGTGAAGGCGGCACCGGTGTGCCGGCTCACGTAGCGCTCCACGGAGTGCCACTGACCTTCTTCATCCCGGATCTTTTTGCACCAGGAACAGATCGGCAGGAGCCCCTCAAGGGTCCGGACTTCCCCCAGCGCCATTTCCAGGCGACCGATCAGCTCCTCCTGCCGGGCCAGGGCGCGGCGGTAGATCAGCGCCAAGAGCGCCGTCCCTAGCAGCAGCGAACCCAGGATGATCTGAAGGTAGAAGATCACCGAAAAGGTGGCCGGAGCATGGGCAGTGGAAGCCGCGGGCATCACCAACAGCCAACCCACCCGCACGATGATCAGAAGCGTCTCCACGCCCAGCACGCCTGCCACAAGCCCATGCCCCCGCCGCTGTCCCTTGGGCGCCAGCCACAGGAGTTCCCGAAGGACCGCCGCCTCCAGCAGGATCACCAGGAGACTGACGGTGACGACGAAAGCGCTGTAGGTGCCGAATCGGTGGGCCAAGGTCAGGGCGACCCCGGTAAAGAGCCAGCCTGCAGCCTCCTGTGCCCAGCGGATGGGACGGTGCCGCAGCGCCCGAAAGCCGGACAGGATGGCCTGGGCGGCCATGACGATCAAGGTGTTGCTGACCACGAAGGAAAGGACATCCGGCAGGGATGAGCGCATGTAGATGAGCAACAGCCCTGCTGATTTCAGAAGGAAGGAAGCCGTCCAGAAACGCAAGGGCCGGGTGCGCCCGTGCTCGCCGCGCGCCACCAGGGCAAATATTACGGCCATGGCCAGCGACACGAGGTTCGCCACCAGGACCAGCGTTCGGATGTCCAGCGCCGCCATGCCGCCCCCGTTCCCCTAGAAAGTTCCGCACAGGGAGTCAGACCGAGGCGGACAGCACCAGTGTATAGAGTCAGGGTTTTGCCACGGCACACATGACCACCAGTCGGGCGTGGCGCGGCCTTGTCGAGCGGCTGCAACTTCCCGCCTCCGCTATTCTTTCCCTCCCGGAGGCTCCACCCGTGGCACGTCCCGCCCCCAAGCTCACGAACCACCTGCAGACCACGCTCCAGCGGGCCTATGCCCTGGCCAGGGACAGCCGGCATGAGTTCATCACCCTGGAACACCTGGCCCAGGCGCTGATGGATGATCCCGTGGCGGCGGAGGCGGTGAAGGCCTGCGGCGGCAATCCGGAAGTGCTCAAGAAAGAGCTTCGGATCTTCCTGTCGGAAAAACTGGAAGTACTTCCCGAGGATGTCGAAACCCAGCCCGGCGCGACCCTCGGCCTGAGCCGGGTGCTGGAGCACGCGATGGTGCACAGCGCCAGCTCCGAGCGCCCCATCGTGGATGGTGGCGATGTCCTTGCGGCCCTGCTGCAGGAAGAGGAATCCCAGGCGGTCTTCCTGCTTGAAAAGCAGGGCGTGACGCGCCTCCCTTTGCTGCGCCACTTGAGCCACGGCGGCAACGCCCCCCAAACGACGCCGGAGTCCCGTGCCGAAGGCGAGGAAAGCGAAGCTGAAGCCGCGCCCAAGGATCCGCTGGCGGCCTACGCCGTGGACCTCGTGGCCCGCGCGAAGGAGGGCCGCATCGACCCACTGGTGGGCCGTGAGGCCGAAGTCGAACGCATGGTGCACGTGCTGCTCCGCCGCCGGAAGAACAACCCGATGCTGCTTGGCGAAGCGGGCGTCGGCAAGACGGCGCTGGCGGAAGGCTTGGCCCTGCGCATCGCCGAAGGCAAGGTGCCAGACGCCCTCAAGGACGCACCCTTCTTCAGCCTCGATCTGGGCTCGCTCCTGGCGGGCACCCGCTACCGCGGTGACTTCGAGCAGCGCATCAAATCCGTGCTGGAGGCGCTGAAGGCCAAGCCCGGCGCGCTCCTCTTCATCGACGAGATCCATACGCTGGTGGGTGCTGGCAGCACCTCTGGCGGCTCCATGGACGCCTCCAACCTGCTCAAGCCCGCACTGGCCAGCGGCGACCTGCGCTGCATCGGTGCCACCACGCACCAGGATCTGAAAGGCAGTTTCGACAAGGACAAGGCCCTCAGCCGCCGCTTCCAGCCCATCGATGTGCTGGAACCCAGTGAGGCGGAGAGCCTGGCGATCCTCAAGGGCCTGCGTCCGGCGTATGAGAAGCACCACGGCGTGAGCTTCACGGATGCCGCCCTGGAAGCCGCGGTGAAGCTCAGCAGCCGACACCTGCGGGACGCGCACCTGCCGGACAAGGCCATCGACGTGATGGATGAAGCGGGCGCCGCCCAGAAACTGCTGCCGAAGCCGAAGCGGAAGAAGAAGCTCGGCGTGCCGGAGATCGAGACGGTCGTCGCGCGCATGGCGCGGGTGCCCGTGCAAGCCGTGAGCCAGGATGACCGCACGCGTCTGCAGAACCTCGAAGGCGACATCAAGCACGTGCTCTTTGGTCAGGACGCCGCAGTGGAAGCCGTCGTCAGCGCCATCAAGCTCAGCCGCAGCGGCCTGCGGGGCCACGACCGGCCCAGCGGCAGCTTCCTCTTCGCCGGCCCCACCGGCGTGGGCAAGACCGAACTCGCCCGACAGCTGGCCTTGACACTCGGTGTCCAGTTCCATCGCTACGACATGTCCGAATACATGGAGAAGCACGCCGTGAGCCGCCTCATCGGCGCACCTCCCGGGTATGTCGGCTTCGAAGATGGCGGCCTGTTGGTGGATGCCGTGCGCAAGGCCCCCCATGCCGTTCTGCTGCTAGATGAGATCGAGAAGGCCCACCCGGACCTCTTTGCCA
>CAYQAS010000054.1:0-27887 GCA_964415525.1 uncultured Solibacteraceae bacterium | reverse complement strand
CCGGCGCCCAGAGATGGGGGATGTCCTCGTAGATGCCCAGCTCCACCATCTTGGGGTCCACCAGGATGAGCTTCACCTCGCTGGGCATGGCCCGCAGGAGGATGGAGCAGATCATGGCGTTCACGCCGACGGATTTGCCACTGCCTGTCGAACCGCCAATCAGGAGATGCGGCATCTTGGCGAGGTCGAACACCACCGGCTTGCCAGCGATGTCCTTACCCAGCGCCAGGGTCAGCAGGCTCTGGCCGTCCTTGTGAGCAGGATCCCGGAAGGCGGGGCTGTCCACGATCTCGCGGAAGGTGATGGTCTCGCGCTTGGGATTCGGCACCTCGATGCCAACCAAGTTGCGGCCGGGAATGCGGTCGATGCGCACCTTCTCTGCCTGCAGGCCGAGCGCAAGGTCGTCCTCCATGTTCATGACCTTGGCCAGCGGCACACCAGGATCCGGCTGAAACTCGTAGACCGTGACCACGGGGCCGGGCTGCATGCCCACCACGGAGCCCTTCACTTTGAATTCCGTGAGCTTCTGCTGCACGAGGGCGCGGGTTTCCTCGAGGATCGCCGGGTTCAACCGGGCCTCGGCGTGGGGCGGATCAAAGAGACGGCGGGGCGGCAACTCCAGGCGATCCACGGGCGCCAGGGCGTCGATCGCGGGCGCGGGCTTCGGAGGCCGCGGTGCGGGTGTATAGGCAGGAACCCTCTGAGGCGTCGGTTCCGTGAGCCCCAACACCTGCTGCTCCACGCGACGCCCTTCCGCATCCCGCGCCACTCTGGGAGCGACCATGAGGGGCTTGGCCGGGGCGGGTGTAGGCACGTCCCGCAGCATCGGGGACGGCGGCAGGGCGACCCTCGGTGTCTCATAGCGCGGTGCGCTGATGATGATGTCGTCCAGATCCCGGCTCCCCACAGTCACCAGTTCTTCCGTCGGGGTGACGAACCGCATGCTGGGCAGAGAAGGCAGTTCGTCCGTTGGGGTCGGCAATCGCATGGAATGGATGGCGGGGAGGCCAATGTCCGGTGACAGCTGCTTTCCACTCTTGCGGAAGGCCGCCGTCTCACGCTCGGCACGGGCCAGGGCCTCCACGCCATCGTTCTCGGGCATGGCCTCGAGCCCCTCGAAATCCCGAGCGGTGAGTTCCGGCACCGGAGCCGGCACGGAAGGACGTGGTTGGAAGGGACGCTTTGCGAAACCCAGCGCGGACTGGAAGCCGCGCGCAGGGATCGGTTTGAGCCAGGGCCAAGCCTTCTCCCCGAACCACCGGATCAGCAACCTGCCGAAGGCACGGGTGAGCACAGGCGCCAGCACGATGAAACACACCGCGACGAGGGCCCCGAAGAGGATCGGATAACCCGCCGGCCCCAACGACCTGCGGAACACGGGCCACAGCGCGTAGCCGAACCACCCGCCGATGCGGGTCTCCATGGCGGACAGGCCGTCCACCGCAGGCCAGCTGCGGTTTCCCAGGGCGCCGAGCGTCGTCCAGAGGGCGAAGGCCAGGGCGTACCACGCGATGCGCCGAACCCAACGGGACTCCTTCACCGGCCAGACTTCCCACGCGATATAGCAGGGAATGAGGAAGGCACCGTAACCCACCAGGGCCTGGAAGAGCCCCGCCAAATTGGCGCCGAAGCCGCCGCACCAGTTGCGGATCACAGACGCGACTGCGCCCGTGGCCAGCAGATGAGGATCCGATGGGTGATAGGAGATGAGCGAGAGCACCAGCACCAGCGCCAATGCGCCCACCATGGCCCTACCAAGGATCCGAACCGCGCCGTGCAAGCAACCTCCGGGGAGGTTCCCAGTCTATCGCGGACCGGCACCCATCCGGGCGAGGAGACCGGCTCGCAGCGCGGGGTCCCAGACGGGTCTTCCCATGTCCTTCAAGTAGGAGGAAACAGGCACAAAGCGCCAGCCTGAACGCAGCTTTTCGTCGATGAACCGGTTCAGATTCCGGGACGGGCGGTCCTCCTCGGGACGCTCGGATCCCAGGTGCATCAACACGATGAGTCCATCGCCGTCCGGACGCGCCATCCGCTGTTCCAGGCGTTCGAGGATCTTCTCCCCCGTCCGGTAGATGCTGCGCTGGCGCACCGTCGCCCAGTCCAGGGTGTCCGCGCCCTCGCTCCAACCCACGTGCCGGTAGCCCAATTCCTCCGCCCACTTGCGAAGCTCCAGCGTGTGCTCCCCGTACGGAGACCGCCACAAGGGATCCATGGGGCGGCCGATGAGGGCCTGGAAGGCGCGATCCGCCACCAGGAGCTCCTGGTGGAAGCGTTCGCGGGTCCAGGCGGGATCCCGCTGGTAGCGCGGGGCGAAGTGCGGGTGGTTCTCCGTGTGGTTGCCCACCTCATGGCCATCCGCGACGATGCGCTTCACCAGGTCCGGGAAGCGCTGAATGAAGGCGCCCGTCAGGAAGAATGTGGTGCGCACCCGGTGGCGGCGCAGGGCCTCCAATATCTCCTGGGCCGACTCCGCGGCGGATCCACCGTCGAAGGTCATGCAGATGCGCCGCTGTCCGACGGGCCCACGCAGGATGTTGAGGCCCTCCCCAGCCCCGGCCCAGGTGGGCAGCGATCCGAGGTTCCCAGGGGGAGGCAGCGGCTGCGCCGGCTCGGGCTTCGGGAGCGGCTTTTCCGGCCTGGCCTTGGGCGGCTCCGGCTTCGGCAGGGGCTTTGGAGGTTTGAGAGGTTCGGGCTTTGGAGGTTCGTTTTTGTGCGTGGGTTGAGGCTTGACCGGCTCTGGCCGCACCAGCGGAGCCGGGATGGGCTTCGGAGGTTCGGGGGTGGTTGCCGGAGGCTTCGCGGTGGGAGGCAGCGGAACGGGCTTCGCCGGAGGTAGAGCCGTGGGCTTGGGCTTGCCTGCCCCGAACCAGCCCTTGATCCGCGCCCAGAGGCCGGGGCCCTGGGGGCGGGGCTCCACCTTGGGCATCACCGGCGCGGTCTTGGTTGGCGCCACGACCGGCGCGGGAGCCTCCGGACGCGGAGCGACCCTCGCAGGAGCCGCCGGGATCGGTCCAGGCTTGGGGGTCTCCTTGGGAGACACCACGGGACGGGGAGAGACGGGCTTCGGAGGTTCGGGCTTGGGCGCGACCGGCAACGGTGGGGCTGGTTTCGGCAGCACCGGCTGGGGCTTCGCGGTGGGAGGCGACGGTGGTTGGGCGGGAGCGGGTTTCGGGGGTTCCACCTTAGGGGAGATCGCCTTGCCGCCGAACCAACCGCGAATGCGCGCCCAAAGCCCGTTTTTTGGGGCCTCGACCGTCGTCGGTGGAGCCGATTCCTGGGGAGTCAGAGGTGCTGGTTTCACCGGTGCCACCCTCGCCTGGGGCGGCGTAGGCGGTTTCACAGGCTGTGGGGCCGCCACCGGCGCCGCAGGCTTGGACGGGGCCTTGGGAGGCTCCGACTTGGCTGGTACTGCGAGCTTGGGCGGTGCCACGGGCTTGGGTGCCGGTTTCGGAGCTGGCGGCGGTTCCGGTGCCCAGGGCTTCCGAAAATCCCAGGTTGCAAGGACCTTTCCGGTGCCATCCCGAAACACCGCGGGCTCGTCGTCCGGCGGTCGGTACATCTCCCAGCGTACGGGGCCGGGCTCGCAGCGGCGACTCTCCTGCCAGGTGCGGCCCTGGAGGAAGAGGTCCGTGGCGCGATCAACCTCACCCTCCACCACGAGGATGCCGCCGATGGCATACCAGGACCAGGGCGTCAGGGGCTGGGGGGCGGGCGCAGGTGGGGGCGGAGGCTTCGGAGGCGGCGTCTGGCGACAGGCCAATCCGCCGAGCAATCCGATCCCGACGATCGAAACGACGCCGCGTTTCACGAACGATCCCCGGGAAGGCAAGCCGCCCAATAGTGGATCTTCTCCCGCACTTTCACGACGACGGGCCGGAGCCCCGCAGTCTGAAGCTCCTCCAACAGCCACTGCGCCAGCACTTCGGCAGTGGGATTGCGCCCTTCCAGCCTCGGCTGCTGGTTGAGCAACGTGTAGTCGATGCCCTGGATCCATCGCTCTAGCGCGGGAGCGAGCCCGGGATCGCCTTCACCCTCGGCCTCCACCGTCGCCGTGACTTCCCAGTTGTGCCCGTGGCGCGCCTCCACGAAGCCCGGAAGGTCGTGGTAGTGATCCGCGACGAAGGTGCCGTGAAGGGAAAGGTGCTGGGTCATGGAGATGGGATGCCGCCGGGAAGGTGAACCTCCAGCACATCACAGGCCGCGGGCTTCCGCCAGCTTAGCCTTGGCTTGCGAGGCATCTTCGGGCAACATATTCCTGTCTAGGAATAAATGGAGGTTTGTAGATGTTCCGTTTCTGGCGCACGGCCATGCTCCTGCTGGTCGCCCTGGTCCTGCGGGCTGGCGACTTCGATCCCGAGAAGGACATCGGACTCAAGGTGGAGAAGGCGCAGCTCGTCATCACCTGTCCGCCGAAAGCCCACCTGAAGGTCGCCTTCATGGAAGTGGTGGCCAAGGCCGGCATCAAGGGCACCTTCAAGGCCGGCCCCCTGCCCGCCCCCCACAGCAAGGATGAGTTGGGGGATGGCGTCTGGCACGGCACAGTGCGGATTCCCCTCTCCGGCGACGGCCTGCCAGCCACCTTCCCCGTCACCGTGACCTACCAGCCCTGCACCGAGGGCGAAGGCGGCGTCTGCTACCCGCCCACGGACCGCGTCCTCACCCTCAAGGCCACGGACGTCGCCCCCCTAAAGGCGGATGCCAAGGCCGAACCCAAGGCCACCGAGGCGAAAGTGGATGCCGCGGTCACCACGCCCGCCACGACGCTGCCCGCGGAAGCCCCGAAGGCCGCGGTGGTAGAGGCTCCCAAGCCGGTTGCGCCCGAAGCCCCCACGCCTTCCAAGAGCCTCGTCTGGATGCTGCTGGCCGCCTTCGGCTGGGGTCTGGCCGCGAGCCTCACCCCCTGCGTCTACCCGATGATCCCCATCACCATGGCCATCGTGGGCGCCAAGGGCAGCGGCAAGGCCAAGGGCTTCGGACTGTCCCTCAGCCTCGTGCTGGGTATGGCGGTGACCTATACCGTGCTGGGCGTGGTGGCGTCGCTCTCCGGCGCGGCCTTCGGCGCCTTCGCCCAGAAGCCCGTCTTCCTCATCCCCGTGTCCGTGCTCTTCGCCGTCTTCGCCCTCAGCCTCTTCGGGCTCTTCGAGATCAAGCTCCCGGACAGCCTCACCAACAAGCTCCAGGGCAGCGGCCCCCGCAAGGGCTTCGGCGGCGCCTTCGTCATGGGCCTCGTCCTCGGCCCCCTCGCCGCGCCCTGCGTCGGTCCCTTCGTGGGCACCGTGCTCGTCGACATCGCCAAGCAGGGCAGCGTCTTCCTGGGCGCCGTGAACCTCTTCACCTTCGCCCTCGGCATGGGCGTCCTCTTCATGGCGGTGGGCACCTTCAGTGCCGGCCTGCCCCGGAGCGGCGACTGGATGGTGCGCTTCAAGACGATCATGGGCGTCGTGGTGCTGGGCTTCGCCGCCTACAACATCCGTCTGCTGATGCCCGAGTGGGCCAACTTCCTGATGTGGACGGTGACGATGCTCGTGGCCGCCGCCGTCTTCGGCGCGTTTGAAGCCGCCGAGGGCCTGGGTGCCCAGTTACGCCGGGGCTTCGCTCTGCTCTGCCTCGTCCTGGCCATCCTCCTGGGCGTGAAGACCGCGGAGCACTTCGCCGGCGTCGACCTTTTGCCTCGCGGCGGTGCCGTGGCCAAGGAAGAAGCCGCTCACGGTGTCTGGATCGAAAGCGACTTCGAAGCCGCGCTGGCGAAGGCTAAAGCGGAGAGGAAGCTCGTGCTGGTGGACACCTACGCTCAGTGGTGCGCCCAGTGCAAGGAGCTGGACGAAAAGACGTGGCCCGATCCGGCGGTGCAGGCATGGATCAAGGCCAACGCCATCGCCGTGCGCATCGACACCGACGCCCAGCGCAAGGATCTCGCGAAGAAGTTCGAGATCCGCGGCTATCCCACCGTGATGCTCATGGACGCCGACGGCAAGGAAGTCCGCCCGCGGCTCTTCGGGTTCGAGAAGCCCGACAAGATGCTGGCTTGGCTCAAGGGCTGAACGCACCCTGATACGAAGCGGCCCGCCCTCACCGGCGGGCCGCTCTGCATCAAGGAACGGCCTTCAGTCGCCGGAGTGCTTCCGCGAGACCCTCCACCTGGGCTTCGTCCAGATGCGCCCCCGTCGTGATCCTCAGCCGGGCCGTCCCTTCGGGCACCGTGGGCGGGCGCACCGCGCGGATGTCGTAGCCTTCGGCCTGGAGCGCCTCCGCCAGCCGCACGGCCTCGGCATCCGTTCCGATGCGCACCGGCACGATGGCGCTGGGATGGCGTGGCAGGTCCAGCGTGTCCCGAAGCCGATCCGCCAGCGCCAAGGCCTTTTCCCGCCGCCAAAGCTCCGCCTGGGCCAGACGAACGGCCTCCAACGACGCCGCGGCGACAGGCGCAGGCAAGGCGGTGGAAAAAATGAAGCCCCGGCAAGTATTCACGAGGTGGTCGCGAACGCGCTCGGAACAGGCCACAAATGCGCCGAAGCTCCCCAGGGCCTTGCCCAGGGTGCCCATCACAAGCGGTACGCGGCCTTTCACGCCCTGGGCCTCGCAGAGCCCTGCGCCCGTTGCCCCCAACAGGCCCGTGGCATGGGCCTCATCCACCAGCAGCAGCGCGTCGTGTCGCTCACAGACCGCAAGGAGGCCCCGCAGGTCCGCAGCGTCCCCATCCATGCTGAAGATGGCATCCGTGACCACCAGGGCGAGGGAACCGGCCGCACGAGGTACCGCCAGGGCCGATTCCAGCGCCAGGAGATCCAGGTGTGGATAGACGCGCACGGTGGCACCCGCGGCCTTGGCCATGCGGCAGCCATCCACCAGGGAGGCATGGTTCAGGGCATCCGAGCAGATCAGATCCCCAGGCCCAGTCAGGGCCGGGAGGAGGGTCGCATTGGCCTGGTAGCCCGTGTTGAAGAGCAGGCAGGCCTCCAGGCCCTTCCAGGCGGCGAGCGCGGCTTCGAGCGATTCATGGACCGGACTTGTGCCCCGCAGCAGACGGGCCGCCCCGGCGCCGGAGCCGAAGCGCATTGCCGCCTCGGCTCCCGCCTGGGCCAATCGGGAATCCATCCGCAGCCCCAAGTAGTCGTTGCTGCAGAAGTCGATCCCGCGAGGTGCAGCGATGGTGCGGGTGCGGCCGAGGTCCCGCCGCCGGTCGGCGGCGTCGGCGAGGCGCTGGGCCCACGGCTGGGGGAGGACGTCCACGGGAACCTTCCAAGGCTGGGCGCCATACACGCGCTTGGGACCAGTCTGCCTCCAGAAACCCGCTCCGGCCAAGTCTGGAGCCGAATGGTAAAGTGGAGGATTCCCCTCGAGGGGCACCTCAAGGAAGCCAGCATGAACGACTACCAGAACCGACCCATCTCCCTGACCTCCGGCGTCTCCGACCGCGTCGTCTTCGTGCGGGCCGTCTACCTCTGGCTCATGGGCGGCTTCGGCGTGGCGGCGGTGGGGGCCGTGGCCGCGCTGCCCATCGCCATCGCCCTGGCGCCGACCCTCGGCCGTGCTTTCGTCTGGGTGCTCTTCGGCGCGCAGTTCGGCACCCTGCTGTGGGCGGGCGCAGTGTCCCGTCGCAAGCCCCTGAACCGCATCGCCTATGCCGTCTTCACCTTCGTCTCCGGGGTCATCGCCGGCATCGTGATCCTCACCGTCGCCCGAACCGCGGGCACCGGCGTCGTGGTGGCGGCCTTCGGCATGACCGGCGCGGCCTTCCTCACCCTCACGGGCATCACGTTTGTCACCAAGAAGGACTTCTCCTTCCTGCGCAGCTTCGTGATGGTGGGCATCGCCATCATGTTCTTCGGCGGGCTCATTGCGGCCATCTTCAACCTCAGTGGTTTCAGCATGGTGATCAGCGGCGTGGCGGTAATCGCATGCTCCGCCAAGATCCTCTACGACACCTCCGCCATGCTCCGCACGAACGACATGAGCGACCCTGCGGGCTTCGCGCTGTCCCTCTTCGTGAGCCTCTACAACATCTTCATCTCGCTGCTCAACCTCCTCAGCGGCGGACGCCGGAACTAGCCCTGAACCCCACTCTTTCTACAGGATCCATGATGAAGCTCAGCCTCCTCCTTCCCTTGCTCTCCCTCTCCCTGGTGGCCCAGAATCCGCCCACCGAGACGCCCAAGGCCGCACCGCAGGTCGCTACCGCCCCGAAGCCTGCCGAGACCAAGAAGCCCGAGGCCAAGCCGGTGGACCCTCACGCGGGCCACGACCACGCCAAGGCCGCTGAGCCTCAGCCCGCCGCCAAGAAGGAGAACAAGATCGTCGCCATCGTCGGCACGGAGATCATCCGTGACGCCGAGGTGGACGAGGCCCTCAAGGCCATGCCCCAGCAGCAGCAGATGCAGGTGCAGATGAGCCCCAACGGCCGCGAGATGTTCATCCAGCAGTACGTCGACAGCCGCCTGCTCAGCACCAAGGCGCGCAAGGACGGCCTGGACAAGAACGACACCTTCAAGAAGCGTGTGCAGCAGGCCGAGCAGCAGTTGCTGGCCACCGAGCTCCTGAACCGCGACGGCGCCGCCCTCCAGAAGAAGCTCGAGCTGAAGGACGAGGAGCTCAAGGCCTACTTCGAGAAGCACAAGGCCCAGTTCAAGCAGCCCGACACCTACACGGCCCGCCACATCCTGGTGGCCTTCAAGCCCGCCTCCGAGAAGGAGAAGGGCGTGACCGAGGAAGAGGCCAAGGCCAAGATCACCAAGATCCAGGAAGAGCTCAAGAAGGGCCGCAGCTTCGAGGAGCTGGTGAAGGAATACACCGACGATCCCGGCAGCAAGGAGACCGGCGGCCAGTACAAGGATTTCGATCCCAGCCGCATGGTGCCTGAGTTCGCCAATGCCGTGCGCACGCAGGAGCTGAACAAGGTCGGCGCTCCCGTGAAGACCCAGTACGGCTACCACCTCGTGGAAGTGCTGAAGAAGACCGCCGCGGTGGAGCCCACCCTGGAGACCGCCAAGGAGCAGGTCCGCCAGGCTGCCACCACGGAACGCCGTGAACTGGTCTGGAAGGAATACCTCGACAGCATCCGTCGTGAGATCCCCTGTGTCGTGGGGGATGCCGCCGCGGGTGTGGCCAAGCAGCTGAAGCCCGAGGCCGCCAAGGCCACCAAGCCCGCCGTCAAGAAGACCTCCAACGGAGCCTCCAAGTGAATTTCCGCGCCCTCGCCCTGCTCCCGGCCGCCTCGGTCCTCCTCGTCGCCGAAGTGCGCGAGGAGATTCTCGTCGTGGTGAACAACCATGTCATCACGCGCCGCCAGTTCCAGCAGGCCGTGGAGCAGGCGACGGCGGCGTTCTACCGCCAGTTCTCGGGCAAGGAGCTCGATGCGAAGCTCCGCAACGAGCGCGAGGTCGTACTGCAGGGTCTGATCGACACCTTCCTGATCCAGGACAAGGCCACCGACCTCGGGCTCGAGAAGTCCATCGGTGACGAAGAGATCCGCAAGTACGTGGATGAGCTGAAGAAACAGAACAACTTCGCCACGGATGCAGACTTCGAGAAGGCCCTGCGCGGTTCTCTGAACATCTCCCTGGCGGAATACATCCAGCGCCTGAAACAGAACGAGCTCCAGAACATGGTGCTTGGCCGTGAGGTCTACCGAAAGATCGCCATCGAGGACCAAGAATTGCGCGCCTGGTACGAGGATCACAAGGAGGACTACAAGCAGCCCACCCGCTTCCGGATACGGGAACTGGTGATCACCAAGGGCGCCACCCCTGCGGAGCAGGATGCCGCCAAGTCCAAGCTGGAGCAGGTTCGCAAGGCCCTCACCGAGGGCAAGACCTTCGAGGCCCTGGCCAAGGAGTTCTCTGATAGTCCCAGCAAGGCCACCGGCGGTGATCTCGGCTGGATGGGCAAGGGACTGATGCGAGCCAGCATCGAGAAGGCCGCCCTGGACCTCAAGCCGGGTCAGGTGAGTGCCCCCCTGGAGACCGACAAGGACACGACCCTCGTTCAGCTGGTGGAAGCCGAGCTGGACCGCATCAAGCCCTTCGAGGACGTCAAACAGCAGATCCTGGAGAAGGTCCGTGAGCCCAAGGCCGAGAACGCCAAGCAGAACTACCTGAATGGCCTCCGGACCCGCGGCAACATCCGCTACCAGGTGCCCAAGGAACAGATTCTCAAGGGGTAATGGTGCGGTTGGATCTCTACCTCAAGAAGACGCACCTGCTGAAGCGCCGCGAACTCGCACGGGAACTCTGCGAAGCAGGGGCCGTGCGAGTCAATGGCACCCCGCGCAAGGCCAGCGTCGAGGTGAAGGCGGGGGATGAGCTGATCTTCCCCATCTACAATCGGGTGCTGCGTGTTCGCGTCCTGGCCATTCCCCAGGGCAACGTCGCGAAGTCGGACCAATGGTCCTTCGTGGAGATCCTCGAAGAGCGTCGGCTTCTCCTCGACGACGGCCTCATGGAGGATCCCACCGTGCCCAAGCCCAAGACTCCCACGGAGCACTGACCGATGTCCGAGCAGCCCCTGATCCGCAACCTCAAGGAAGGGGACGTCTTCGTCGGCTACCTGCTGGCCCTGGAAGCGGCCTACAAGATCAGCACCCGGGGTTCGGAGTACCTGGAGGTCAAGCTCGGGGACGCGTCCGGTGACCTCAAGGGTTTCCTCTGGGATGTCCGTGCCGTGGAAGGCGATCCCGACCTCGTGAAGCCCGACGTCTTCGTCAAGGTGAAGGGCGCCGTCTCCGCGTACAACGGCAGGCCTCAGATGCGCCTGGACAAGGTGCGCTTCGCCACGGATGAGGAGGTGGGGGATTTCGCCCGGTTCTTCCCGGTGAGCCAGCGCCCCGTGTCCGAGATGCTGGCGGAACTGGACGCCCTGATCGCAGGCATCGCAGATCCATGGATCCGGCGCCTGTTGACGCATCTCCTCGTGGAGGACGAGGCCCTGCGCACAGCCTTCGCCAAGGCGCCTGCCGCCAAGAGCCTCCACCATGTCTACCTCGGCGGGCTCCTGGAGCACACGCTTTCGGTGGCCGCCATGGCCCTTCTGGCGTGCAGCCACTACCGGGCCATCAACCGGGATCTCGTCCTGGCGGGCGTGCTCCTGCACGACCTTGGTAAGACTCGGGAACTCACCTATCAGCGCAGTTTCGGGTACTCCGACATTGGCAACCTGATCGGTCACATCACCATGGAGACCCTCTGGGTCAGCCAAGCGATGGATCGGCTCGGGGATTTCCCCGAAGAACTGCGCCACCAGCTCCTCCACATCATCCTGAGTCACCACGGAAAGCTCGAATTCGGTTCCCCGGTGCTGCCCAAGACGCCGGAAGCCCTGCTGGTGCACTACCTCGATGATCTGGACGGGAAACTAGAAGGCACCCTGCGCGCCATTCGGGAGGACGGTGGCGAAGCCAACTGGACGGCCTATAATCGCTCCCTCGAGCGCATGATCTACAAGGTCCGCTGGCCCGCTGCGATTCACCCCTGAACCGGGACTGAACGCAGTCAATCCAGGCAATACGCGCCGCCAAATGCGGAGAGGGCCGGTATTTCAGGCCGTAGACTGGAAAAATGACCTACCGCCCCCCTCGACAGATGGAAGGAACTGCCCGATACTCCAGGCAGGACTAACCCGTTTCTTTTCAGGCGTTTTATGGATTGCGCATCCTTTTGCTGCAGTCCGGAAATTACCGCCTAGTCTGTTGGGACCATCGTTTTTCTGCAGGTAGGGTGCTGACATGAAGTTGAGCCGGAAGGCAAAGCGGTACGACGACACGATTCAGCCTGGGGATTTTCATGACTTCGTGGCTTTCCATGAAGGCGACCTCGAGCGGGAGGGCCTCGTCATCGGCTCCATTCGCCAAGTCATGGAAGGCGTCGAGCTCGCCCACCTCAGCCTGGAGCGCCAGCCCAGCCGCAAGCAGAGCTTCGCCAAGCTGCGAAGCAAGGCCGAACGTCTGACCCAGGAAGTGACCTACCTCCGGGAACGACTCGAGATCGTCGATCACGACCGACGCGGAATGTACATCCAGCTGCGGAGCCTCCCGCCCTACAAGGATGACCACCAGATTCAGTTCAACGAGATCAGCATCGCCCGGGACAAGGTCATCCTGAAGCGTGTGGCCTTCTACCGAAAGGATGAGGTCAAACGCCAAGTCCCCCTCGCCATGTCTGAAGAGGAGCTCAAACGCCTCCTGTCTGACCTCCGGAGTGTCTTCGGCACCATCTAGCACCTCAGACGCAGAAGGGCCCGGGATGCACTCCCGGGCCCTTCTGCGTCTGAGAGAACTCAGGAAAGCGGAATGTAGGTCAGCCCGCCAGAAGGCTTCGTGAAGGCCGCACGGTTTTCCAGCACACCGATGAACGTGTGGTCAGTGCTCAGGCCGGTGTTGATCTGCTTGATCTTACGCGCCTGGAGATCGTTCACGAGGAGGTGCATGGTCGCAGCACCTGCCTGGCCCAGATCGGCCGTCGTGGCGGCACTCAGGACCATCTGTCGACCGGGCCAGCCATGGATGGGCAGACGCCCCCGATCCGACACTTGGATGACGGCGGGAACCGGAGCTTCCGGCACCAGCTTGAGGGCCTCGATCGTCTTGCCCGCCGCAGCATCCAGGGACTGCAGATCCACATCGCTGCCTGCAGCCACCAGCACACGCTTGCCATCATCACTCAGAACAATCCGGAAGAAGGGAACCTGAGTGCGGGTCTGGGGCGTCGGACGTGTGCCATGGCTCCAGGCGACTTCCCCGGAGCGCAGATCCCGCTTCTCCAGATAAAGACTCACGGTCTTGAACGCGAGGTACATGTACTTCCCGTCCCAAGTCACATCGGAGACCTCTGCGGGAAGCTTCAGGTTTTCGACGATCTTGCCGTTCTTGTCCACGTTGAACAGACTGGTCCCCGCAGCGATCCAGGCGTTGTTGCGACTGTCGAACAACCACAGTTCGGGCACTCGATCGATCTTCTGGTAGGGCACGGTGCCGAAGAGGGAATCGTCTGGCGACCAGAGCTGGATTTTCTGTGTGGCTGCATCCAGAAAGGCGCAGGCATTGGTGATGTCCACACGGGACCAGCCGCGGGCCAAGCCTGCGGCATCCCATCCCTGAGCCTGGAGGGGCATGAACGCGGAAAGGACCACGAGGGGTAGGAGAAGACCAGGGCGGCTGCGCACGGCGACCTCGATAGGGAACGATGGAACATGCTCGTTATACCGTTCGGCACGAGAGTTGACAAGCATCACACGCGCAAGTCTTTTTCCTACTCGGTAGAAATGCTCCGGGTTGGGCAGTCCTGCAGAAAGGCGCGGCAGCGTTCCACAATGGCCCCCAGACTCAATCCTTGCTCTTCCAGGAGCTTGGACGTGTCGCCGTGGGGGATGATTTCGTCGGGAAGGGCACACCGAAGCAGAGGAGCCCGCGCCCCCTGGTCCAGGAGACATTCCGCCACGGCTGACGTGAAGCCACCAGGGGCGCAGCCCTCTTCCAGGGCCACCACACCGCGCACACGGGCGGCCTGGGACAAAAGCATCTCCTTATCCAACGGCTTGACGAACCTGGCATCCATGACTGCGCAGGAGATGCCCTCCTCCGCGAGGCTGGAGGCCGCCTCAAGGGCGACGTGCACCATGGTCCCCACGGCCACGAGGAGCAGGTCCTGCCCATCGCGAAGTAGCTCTCCCTTGCCCAGAGGCAATGGGGCAATGGGATCCACCATCTCCACTCCGAGCGCATTTCCGCGGGGATAGCGGATGGCGGTCGGGTGAGGTGTATAGAGGGCAGTCAGCAGCATGCGTCGAAGTTCATTCTCGTCCCGGGGGACCATGATCACGATGTGGGGCATGCAGCGCAGGTAGGACAGATCATAGACGCCATGGTGTGTGGGACCATCGGCCCCCACCACACCCGCCCGATCCAGGGCAAATACCACCGGCAGATCCTGAAGGCAGACGTCGTGCAGGACCTGATCGAAACCACGTTGGAGGAAGGTGCTGTAGATGGCGCAGACCGGGCGCATGCCCTGGGCCGCGAGCCCCGCCGCGAAAGTCACGGCGTGCTGCTCCGCGATGCCCACGTCGAAGCAGCGCTCCGGCAGCGCATCCTGGAACAGGTTGAGGCCGGTGCCATCCAGCATCGCGGCCGTAATGGCCACGATCTTCTCGTCCTGGCGAGCGAGCTGAAGCAGGGTGTTTCCGAAGACCTGGGTCCAGCTTGGAGTCACCTTGCGGCCCGGAACCAGGGCCTCCTTCTTCATCTCACCGGCTTCCGCATCGAATGCGGACACGCCATGCCACTTGAGGGGATTCTGCACGGCGGGCTCGTAGCCGTAGCCCTTCTGGGTCTGGACGTGGAGCAGGACAGGGCCTTCCTCCATCTTCGCCTTGGCCTCCGCCATGGCTCGGGTAAGGGAAGGCAGGTCGTGACCACTCACGGGGCCGATGTACTTGAACCCCAATTCCTCAAAGAGGAGTCCGGGCACGGCGATGCGCTTGAAGCTCTCCTCGCTCCACTTGGCAGCGCGGGCGAGCTGCTTGCTCAGGGTCTTGAAGGGCACGCTCTTGATGGCGCCCTCCACCCGCTCACGCCAGCGGATGTAGTACTGCCCCGAGATGATCTGGTTCAGGTAGCCCTGGAGCGATCCCACGTTGGGATTGATGGACATGTCGTTGTCGTTGAGGATCACCATGTATTTCCGGGTTTCCAGGAAACCGGCCTGGTTGAGTCCCTCGAACGCCATGCCGGCGGTCATGGAACCATCCCCGATGACCGCGATGCAGGTGTGATCGTGCCCCTGAAGATCCCGGGCCTTGGCCATGCCCAACGCCGCACTGATGCTGGTACTGGCGTGCCCCGCCCCGAAGTGGTCGTAGGGACTTTCCTCCCGCTTGAGGAAGCCCGAGAGGCCCCCGTGCTTGCGCAGGGTCGGAAAGCGATCCTTGCGGCCCGAGAGGATCTTGTGGGGATAGGCCTGGTGGCCCACATCCCACACGATGCGATCCACCAGAAAATCAAAGTTCTGGAAGAGGGCGACCGTGAGTTCCACGACTCCCAAATTCGAACTGAAGTGGCCACCGGTCTCGCTGACGGAGTCGATGATGAACTGTCGAACCTCGCAGGCCAGCTGCTCCAGCTGAGCTGGAGTGAAATGCCGGATCTGCTGGGGCGCGGACAGGGAATCAAGCAGGGGGTACGTCGTCACGCGGTGCGCTCCGCCAGGAAGCGGGCCCAGGCAATCAGGCTCTGGGGGGCCGGGAGGGTCTGCAGCAGGTCGATGGCCTTCTCAGTGGCCTCCGCCAAGGCACGGCGGGAAGCCTCCATGCCCAGGAGCTGCGGGTAGGTGATCTTGCCCTGGTCCTTGCCCACGCGCTTGCCCATGGCTTCTGCGGTGGACGTGGCGTCCAGGATGTCGTCCTGAATCTGGAAGGCCAGCCCCATGGCCGCGCCCGCCTCACGCAGGGCAATCCGTTGGGAGGCACTGGCGCCTCCGGCCACGGCGCCCATTTCGAGGGAAGCGCGCAACAGGGCGCCCGTCTTGAGGCGGTGGATGAGCTGGAGGTGGTCGAGATCGTAGGGCTTCCCTTCTTCGATGAGGGTCTCGCCATGCAGATCCAGGCTCTGTCCCCCGACCATTCCGCGCCACCCCGCGGCTTCCGCCAGGACCGAGATCGCCTCGATGCGGATCACGGGCTCCAGCCGAGCATCGCGGGCCAACAGCGCAAAGGCCTCCGTCAGCAATCCATCCCCCGCCAGGATCGCCTGCCCCTCGCCGAATGCGACATGGCAGGTGGGCTTGCCGCGGCGGAGGTCATCATCATCCATGGCCGGCAGGTCGTCGTGGATCAGGGAATAGGTATGGATGAATTCCAGGGCGAGCCCGCAGGGCAATGCCGCATCCGCACTGCCACCAACGGCTTCGGCAGCCAGCATGCAGAGCACCGGACGCACACGCTTGCCACCGGCTTCCAGGCTGTAGCGCATGGCCTCTCCCACCAACAGCGCTTCGCCAGTGGTGAAGGGGAGCAGGTAAGCCTGATCAAACAAAGGGAGCAGCCGGGCGAGGTCCGCCTTGACCTGATGTTCCGAGGGCGTGCTCACTCCGAGTCTCCTTCCAGGGGCTCGGTGCGGTATTCCCCCGCCAGCCCCTGCTTGAGGACTTCCACCCGGCGCTGGGCATCCGCCAGTTGATCCTGAAGGGCACGCGTCAAGCCGATCCCCTCCTCGAACCGCTCCAGGGCCGATTCGAGCGGGAGCGAACCCGTTTCCAGCTGTTGGACCAGGGCCTCCAGTCGATCCAGGCTTTGGTCGAAGGTTTCCGTCGATTTCGTCATGGGCTCAATCTTAAACGAAGGGGGCCCCAAAGGCCCCCTTCTCCCGGAATGACCGCGTTTCTACTTGGCGGCCTTGGCCATGTCCTCACGCATTTTCTTGCCCACATCCTCGAGCTTGTAGCCCTCGGGCAGCTTGAAGATGCCAGGATCGACGGCAGCGGTGGAGACTCCCGTGGCGGTGCGCTCCATGGTGGGCATCATCATGCCGCCACCAATGACACTCTTGAGCACGACGCCCTTGATCTTGGCCATCTCCTCATAGAGGCGCTTGAAGGCGGCAGCGGCGGGGCCGGCGGCGGCCATGCGGGCGGCGCTGGCCTTCATGTGCTTGGCCCAGACGGCGTCTGGCACGGGCATCTTGAGCTTAGGATCGGCAAAAAGTTCGGCGTTGAGCTTCGCGACCCGGATCTTGTAACGGCTGCAGAGGCGATCCGCCACGACTTCGGTGCCGTCCTTATCCACGCTGACATCGTTGGGATCTCCGAACATGGCACCCATCACGCTGGCCATGCCTTCCGCCTGTCCCCCGACTGACTCCATGGCGGCGAGGGCATCCTCCAGCTTGAGCATGTCGATGGTCTTCTTCTTATGGTTGATGGTGTAGGTGATGCCTTTGCCATAGTCCACGAGGGTGTCCAGCTTGTTCGCCTCATCCCGGCTAAGCATGTAGGCCTCGGAGTAGTGCTCGACCTGAACACCGCCCGCGGCCTTAAAAAGCCCCTTGCCCTTGGTGTTGAAGGTGATGGTCAGGTCAGCACCTAGAAGACAGGTGCCCGCCATCAGCAGGGGCATCAGGAATCGGCACGAATTTTTCATGTCATTCTCCTCTGGGATAGGGATTCTGGATGCAGAGTAGTCAGGTTCCCCGATCCGATCCAGGGAAAAACCAATCGGGTGGTAACGATGGCAAGAGTTTTGGTAGTGGACGACAGCAGGGAGACCTGTGAACTGCTTGAGCTGCTGCTCGGGCAGGGCGAGGAGGGCCTCAATCTGGAGGTACTCAAGGCCACCACGCCCGAGGAAGCGATCGAGTTGATGAATAAAGGTGGCGTCGAGGTGATGCTCTCGGACATCAACCTGGAAGCGGCATTGGACGGCATTGATCTCTTGCGGATCGCCAAGCCGATGGGGATCGAGACAATCCTGCTGACGGGCTTTGGAACCTTGGAAAAAGCCCTGGAGGCCGTCCGGGAAGGCGCCTTCGACTTCATTTCCAAGCCCTGGAACAACGAGGAAGTGAAGAGCCTCGTCAAGCGGGCCATCCTCCGCAAGGAGAGCAAGGATGGGCCAAAACCAGCTGCGGCTCGCCCGCGCAGCGTGATGATCGGCTCCAGCCCCAAGATGATGGAGGTCTACCGCACCATCGCCTCCCTCCAGAACAGCCGAGCCACCGTCCTGATCCACGGCGAGAGTGGCACCGGCAAGGAGCTCGTGGCGCGCCACGTCCACCTCAGCAGTGACCGCAAGGACAAGGCCTTCGTTCCCGTGAACTGTGGCGCCCTGACCGAAAGCCTCCTGGAATCCGAGCTCTTCGGCCACGAGAAGGGCAGCTTCACCGGCGCCATCAGCGACAAGAAGGGGTTGTTCGAAGAAGCGAATGGCGGCGCCATCTTCCTTGACGAGATCGGGGAGACGAGCCCCAGTTTCCAAGTGCGTCTGCTCCGCGTGCTTCAGGAAGGCGAAATCCGGAGGGTCGGCGGCAGCCGCACCTTCAAGGTGGACGTCCGCGTGATCGCCGCCACCAACCGGGATCTCCACCAGATGGTGAAGAGCGGGAAATTCCGGGAGGACCTCTATTACAGGCTCAGCGTCGTGGAGATCAGGGTTCCGCCGGTGCGTGACCGCTGGAGCCGGGACGAGCGCTCAGGCAAGCTCGTCTCCGATATTCCATTGCTGCTGGACCACTTCATGGAGGAATTCAGCCGCAAGGACGGTCAGACCTACACCCTCCGCAGGGACGCTCGGGACGTGCTGGAGCGGTACAGTTGGCCTGGAAACGTTCGAGAAATGGCCAATGTGGCAGAACACCTCACTCAGCTCAGCCGAGGACGAGAGATCACCCTGGAGGATCTGCCCCAGAAGCTCAGAGATGAAGTCGGCTCCAAGCAGGTCACCCTGCCCTTCGCGCCAGCCCCCTTGCTGGAATTGATCGACGGATGGGATCACCTGCCCACCCTTGAGCAGCTTGAACACCGTTATATTCAAGTACTTCTGCGCCACGAACCGCGAAAAAGCCGGGTCGCCGAGATCCTGGGGAAGGACCGGACCACCCTCTATCGAAAGCTCCGGGACCTGGGACTCGCCGAAGGATCCGAAGATGCGGGCTGAGCCTCGCAACACTAGGCTCAAACACTGTCGAATCCTGCAACAAGTGGCGAATTGCAACGCGCGCAACACGCAATCCAGCACGGTAGGTTCTGATATGTCTGCCGTTGCATGGTGGCCCAAAACCTGCTTACATTGGCCCATGCTCCGGACTGTCCGGACACCACTGGGAGATTTACATGCTCAAGCTGGCAGCCCTGCTCGTCGCCGCAGCCCTCTTCAGCCCCGCCGTCGCGCAGGATGCGAAGAAGGTCGAAAAAACCGAAGCCAAGAAGGTCGAGGCCAAGAAGCCTGAGGCCAAGAAGGCCTGCGCCAAGGATTGCAAGAAGTCCGAGTGCAAGAAGGACGACTGCAAGAAGGAAGAGGTCAAGAAGGCCCTGACCGCCGAGGAGAAGAAGGCTGAGCCCAAGAAGGCCGAGCCCAAGAAGGACGAAGCCAAGAAGGTCGAGCCCAAGAAGGAAGAGACCAAGAAGCCTGCCAAGAAGGCCAAGAAGGAAGCTGTCAAGGAAGAGGTCAAGAAGGCCCTGACCGCCGAAGAGAAGAAGGCCGAGAAGAAGGCTGAGCCCAAGAAGGACGAGGCCAAGAAGGATGAAGTGAAGAAGGAAGAGCCTAAGGCCAAGAAGGCTAAGAAGGCCAAGAAGGAAGCTGTCAAGGAAGAGGTCAAGAAGGCCCTGACCGCCGAAGAGAAGAAGGCCGAGAAGAAGGCTGAGCCCAAGGCCGAGAAGAAGGCCGAGTGCGCCAAGGAGTGCAAGGGCGGCAAGGATTGCAAGTGCGAGAAGGGCTGCAAGTGCGTCAAGCCCGCCAAGAAGGAAGAGGCCAAGAAGGCCCTGATCGCCGAAGAGAAGAAGGCCGAGAAGAAGGCTGAGCCCAAGAAGGACGAAGCCAAGACCGAAGCCCCCAAGGCTGCCAAGAAGGTCAAGAAGGCTGCCAAGAAGGCCGTGAAGGAAGAAGCTGCCAAGTAAGCAGCATTCCAGTCACAAAGAAGGCGGGCCCGAAAGGGCCCGCCTTCTTGTCATTACTCCTGCAATAGACCTCAGGCCTTCGGATAGACCCGTACGGCCTTGAAGGTTCGCAGCAGCACCTTGCCGGGAGCAAAGCCCCGGGGCTTGCTCACATCCGCGACGCGGCAGACATGGACTTCCACCTTGCCGGCCTCCCTGGCCTTGGAGTGCCAGGCCGCCAGTTGCGCGGCCCGCTCGATCACATCTCGGGGCAGTTCGCTCAGTTTGTCCGGGTTGCGGATGATGACGTGGCTGCCGGGCACGTTGGCCACGTGGAGCCAAAGGTCCTGGGGGGCACCGACCTTGAACGTCAGGGCGTCGTTGTCGGCGTCCCCCTTCCCGATCAACACCTCGAAATCGTCCACCATCACGGAACGGAAGGCCTTGCCCTTCCCGTCGGCCCGGCGGTCGGTGCGTTCATCCTGCTTCATGCGTGCTTTCTCCTTGCGAGGGGCGGGGGCCTTCACGGGATCCGGGGGCGCGGCGAGCGCCTTTTCCATCTCCCGCAGGCGGCGTGTCATTTCGGCTTCCAGCTCTCGTAGGCGCCCCAGGCCGCGCTCGGCGCGCTTCACGGCGGCAAACCAGCGCTGGGCGGTGCGTTCGGCGTTGTAACCGTCCACCAGTTTCAGGATGCGGCCGTCCAGCAGTTCCACCTCGCCGATGGCACCCCGCAGACGGTAGAGCTCGCCGCTTAGCGCCGCAGCGGGTTCTCTCAACTCCAGAGCCTTCAAGTGACGCACCCGGTCCGAAGCCAGGGCCTCCCGATAGCGCTCCAGACGCTTGCGCTCCTGGTCCAGCTTGCGGTCCACCGCGGCCTGCTTCGGCGCCAGAATCAACTCGGCGGCCTGGGCGCTGCTGGTGGCGCGATGGCGATCCAGCAACGACCCCTCCCCCGGCAGGACCTCCACCGGCGGATGCGTGACGGCTTCCATCCAACCCTCGCCGAAGCGGGCCTTCCAGCGCACCAGGGGCGGGGGATCCGTGAGCGGGAGCTCCGGCGGAGCGACAGCGAATGGCACACCCATACCGATGCGGGTCTGATTAAGGTCGAGGCCATCCAGGCGAAGCCCGGATCGACCGGGAATGGCCTGGAAGGCGAGGCGTGTCACCTCGATGCGCCCAGTGATGGCGCGGCGGCGAAAGCGCAGACCCAGCCAACGCTCCCGGGGATCGCCTTCCACGTCCTCCAGGCGGGCGCCCTTCAGCTCCTGCCCCCAGCGGCGGCTCAACTCCGTCTTGGCCTCCGCCTTCAAGGCCGCACAGGCGGGATCGCTCTCGTGCAGCAGCCACAGAAAGGGCTTGGGGTTCGTGATGAACACCCAGACGAGGCCGGACCCGAGCCCCGCCCTGCGCTCCGGGGCCCAGACAAGCCCCAGGGCACGATTCGAAGCCCAAACATTCTGCACCTGCGCCTCCCCCGCGTTGAGACGGGCATGGGCGAGGGCGAGGAGGGTCGGTGCATCCATCCCTCCAGTGTACCGGGTGCCTCCCTCTGGCCTGTCGGCTCCGTGGGAAGTGACCTCGTCGCTTCCGGTGACACACCTAATGAGAAGGCCGCTCCGCGGACTCCGAACGGGACTCCCAGCACACCGACTTCCTCCCTTCGCCCTGCGGCTGAGCCCCACAATGGGGGAGGAGCACCCTATGCCGCGCATCCTCGACATCTCCTCCACCCTCTCCGACCGTCTCGCGACCTGGCCGGGTGACGCGGGGTTCCAGCGCGAGGTGCGGGCCTCCCATGCCGCAGGGAACGGCTTCGACGTGAGCAGCCTGCATACCACCGCCCACGCAGGCACCCATGCAGATGCCCCGAGCCACATCCTGGCAGGCGCGCCGCCCCTGGACGCCCTCGACCTCGATCCCTACTGGGGGCCGTGCCAGGTGATCCAGGTGACACTGCCGCCCCGAGCTCGGATCCTTCCCGAACATCTGACAGTGCCCATCACGGCCCCTCGGGTGCTCTTCCGGACGGACAGCTATCCCGATCCCGACCGATTCGTCGAAACCTTCAACGCCTTCTCGCCGGAGCTCATTGCGTGCCTCCACGCCCTAGGCGTCGTGCTGGTGGGGCTGGACACGCCCTCGGTGGACCCCTTTGATTCAAAGGGGCTGGAGAGTCACCGCGCCATCTTCGAATCCGGAATGCGTTGCCTGGAGGGCCTCGTGCTGGCCCATGTGGAGCATGGAGCCTACGAGCTTGTTGCCCTGCCGCTGAAGGTCGAGGGGGGCGATGGTTCCCCCGTGCGCGCCGCCTTGCGAAAGGCCTGAGATGACGTGGACGAAGCCCAACCTCCAGGACCTCATGGCGCGCTTCGACGTCACCTATCCCGAGGTGCGCTGCGCCCTGGACCATCAGGACCCGTTCCAGCTCGTCGTAGCAACGATCCTCAGTGCCCAGTGCACAGATGCCCGGGTGAACCTCACGACCCCCGCCCTCTTTGCACGCTACCCGGATCCTGCGCATCTCGGGGCGGCGGACCTCACCGAACTGGAGGGGATGATCCGTTCCACGGGATTCTTCCACAACAAGGCCCGCAACCTCATCGGCCTGGGACAGGCGCTGATGGCGAGGCATGATGGGCAGGTGCCGAGCGACCTCGCCTCGCTGGCGAACCTCCCGGGGGTCGGCAAAAAGACCGCGAATGTGGTGCTCGCCAACGCCTTCGGGGTGCCTGCCTTCGCTGTGGACACCCACGTCTTCCGCGTGGCGCGGCGCCTGGGGCTGTCGGAGGGCAACACGCCGGAGAAGGTGGAGGCCGACCTCTGCCGGGCCTTTCCCGAGGACCGCTGGATCCGCCTGCACCATCAGGTCATCTGGCACGGGCGCCGGGTCTGCCACGCCCGCAAGCCCGCATGCGCCGAATGCCCGATCGCCAGCCTCTGTCCCACGGGCTCGGGCCGCATGGACGATCCGCACACCGAGGCACCGGTCTCGAAGGCCTCGGAACCCCGCATCGACCCCACCGAACGCATCGCCTCCGGCCCCGAGCGGGTCGTGTCCCTCGTCCCCAGCTTCACGGAGCTGATGGCCCAGTGGGGCCTCGCAGGGCGCCTCGTGGGTCGCACCCGCTACTGTGTGGAACCCAGCTGGCTGCGCAGCTCCGTTGCCACCGTAGGGGGCACCAAGGACCCAGACCTCGAGCGCATCTTCGCCCTGAAGCCCGATCTGGTCCTGATGGAGCGCATGGAGAACACCAAGGAGACCGCCGAGGCGCTGGCCCAGGCGGGCATTCCGATGCTCGTCCTCGACCTGCGGCGGGTGCAGGACATCCTCGACGGCTGGACGCGGCTGGGCACAGTGTTCGGCGTGCCAGACCTCGCCTCCGAGAGGGTGAAGGCCGTCAAAGCCCTACTCAAGCGGCCCACCAGCAAGGCTCCCCGCACCCTGATGCTCGTATGGCGGGAGCCATGGATCGCCGTGGGCACCGACGTTTACCTCGCGGACATGCTGCGCCGGACGGGACACCAACCCATCGGCGGCGAGGGCTATCCGCGCCTCGCGGACTTTGAACTGCAGGCCCTGGATCCCGATGTGGTGATCCTGCCGACGGACCCCTTCCCCTGGAAGCCGAAGCACGCCAAGGAACTCCAGGCCCTGCTGCCCAAGGCCCAGGTGCACATCCTCGAAGGTCGCGCCATCACCTGGGCCCTGAGCCGCACGGAAGAAGGACTGAAGCTGCTGCTCCAGCGCTAGAACGCCATCTCCGGCACGTCGCCTTCCACCAGCAACGTCGCGTCCGTGATCGCGCGGATCTCGTCCACACTCACGCCCGGCGCGCGCTCTATCAGCTTGAGGCCTCCGGGAACCACGTCCATCACCGCGTAGTCCGTGATGATGCGCTTTACGCAACCCAGACCCGTGAGCGGCAGGGTGCAGGCCTTGAGCACCTTGCGATCGCCCTTCTTGGAGATGTGCTCCATGGTCACCACGAGGCGGCGGGCGCCGGCCACGAGGTCCATGGCGCCGCCCATGCCCTTCACCATCGACCCTGGAATCATCCAGTTGGCGATGTCGCCGGTCTCGCTGACCTGCATGGCGCCAAGGATGCTGAGGTCCACCTTGCCGGCGCGGATCATGGCGAAGCTCTCGGCGCTACTGAAGAAGGCGGCGCCGGGCAGCACGGTGACGGTCTGCTTCCCGGCATTGATGAGGTCGGCGTCCACCTCGTCCTCCCCCGGGAAGGGGCCGAGACCGAGGATGCCGTTCTCGGACTGGAGGATCACCTCCATGCCCTCGGGAATGGCGTTGGCGACGAGGGTCGGCATCCCGATGCCGAGGTTCACGTAGTAGCCGTCCCGGAGTTCCTGGGCGGCGCGCTTCACGATCTGTTCGCGGGTGAGGGCCATGGGATCTCCTACTTCCGGGTCGTGCGCTGTTCGATGCGCTTGATACGGGGCGCCACGACGATGCGGTGGACGAAGACCCCGGGGGTGTGGATCTGGTCCGGATCCAGCTCACCGGGCTCCACCAGTTCCTCCACCTCCACGATGCAGATCTTCCCGGCGGTGGCCGCCATGGGATTGAAGTTGCGGGCCGTCTTGCGGAAGACCAGGTTGCCGAAGCGATCTGCCTTCCAGGCCGCCACGAGGCTGAAGTCGCCCACGATGCCGCGCTCCATCACATAGGTGCGACCATCGAAGTCGCGCGTCTCCTTGCCTTCCGCCACCAGGGTGCCGACGCCCGCCGGGGTGTAGAAGGCGGGAATGCCCGCGCCCCCGGCCCGCATGCGCTCCGCCAGGGTGCCCTGGGGACAGAACTCCACCTCCAGTTCGTTGGATAGGAACTGTCGCTCGAATTCGGCGTTCTCGCCCACGTAGGACGCCACCATCTTGCGGACCTGGCGGGTCTGGAGCAGCTGCCCCAATCCCCAGTCGTCCACACCGGCGTTGTTGCTGACGCAGGTGAGATCCTTCACACCCTTTTTCACGAGCGCGGCGATGAGGTTTTCGGGGATGCCGCAGAGGCCGAAACCGCCCACCACAAGCGTGGCGTGGTCGGGAATGTCCTGCACGGCGGCGTCGGCCGATGGAACGACCTTGTTGATCACGGAAAGCCTCCGGAAATGGGGGATGCCAGGGGAGTCTAGCGGGAAGTGCCGCTTCCTGGGACGCCGCCGGAGGATGTCGCGTTAGGGCTGGGCCATCCGAACGGCCCCATCCGCGTCCACGAAAGTTCGGAGCCTTTGGATCAGGCCTTCCGCATCCAATTCGTAGGCCACGGCCGTCGTGACGAGGAATTTGCCTTCGCCCAAGAGCCGAAGTTCCATCGTGAGCTCGCTGACCGAAAGCACCGCCCGCTCACTCAAAAACCAGCGCATCCGGTGCACCGAAGCCCGCCGAAACTCCGGGATGAAGTCCAGCAGCCAGCCCTCGATGGCCTCGCGCCCGACCAGTGGCAAGGGCTGCTGCACCCGCCAGACCTCCGCATCCGAGGCAAAACAGGAGGCCATGGCGGCGGCATCCTCACGGAAGTAGGCCGCCATGAACGGCTTCAACACTTCCGGAATCTTGAGCCCCAGCGGAATTTCCATGGCTTCGGTATCGGCCCCTGCGCGCGGTTGCTGAAGCCCCATGCATAGGATCCTCTGGCGCGTCATCGTGGATTCGGCGGATTCGTCGCAGGTTCCGGCTCGCTGGGCTCGAGCCTCGCCAACCGCGCCTTGGCCTCCGGATCTCCCGCCTCCCGCGCCGCCTCCAGGAGACGTCGAGCCTCGGGGACATCCTTGGCGCCGCCACTGCCCCAGCTCAGCAATTCCGCCAGCTGCACCATGGCGCCCGCGTGCCCGGCATCCACGGCCTTCCGCAGCCACTGGCGGGCGAGGTTGTGGTCCCTGGGCAGGTCCGGGGTTCCGACCTTGTAAGCCATGCCGAGACGAAAGGCGCTCGCCGCATCCCCCGCCTCCGCTCGCTGTTCCATGCGCAGCAGCTTGCGACTGGGGCGGTGGCCCCGGAAGTGCATGTAGAGGAGCCCCGGAATCACGGGCACCAGGGCGATGGCGGGGATGAAGAAGAAGCCCGCCATCCCGATGAACACGATGCCCGCAAGGGTCAGCAACACCACCGCGCCAACGACGAGGCCCAGGTAGAGCATCCAGGGCCGGCCCGGCACCCGCTCCGACAGTGAATCCAGCCGCGCCATTCCCTGCCGAGTCCACCGCGCGGAGACCGTCTCCTCCCGCTGCCGGAGGGCATGCCGCGTGATGTCCTCGGCGTTTTCAAAGGCCTCGGGAAGCTGCACCAGCCGGGCGCGCCAGCGGAGGGCGGCATCAGGATCTGCAATCAGACCATCCCCCGTCTCCAGGGCGGTAGCCAGTACCGACACGGCCTGGCGATGGCCCGCACGGGCAGCCCGCTCGTACCAGACCCGGGCCTCGGCGGGACTCCGGACCGTGCCCAGCCCCCAACGATGGGCCTCTCCCACCTGGAAGGCGCCGGCAGCATGCCCACGGTCCGCAGCCGCCTGGAAGTGGATCCGCGCCGCGCCTTCATCCCGAAGGCCCGACTGACGTTGGTGTAGGCCGAGTTCGTAGTGGGCTTCGGCGTTTCCCACGGCAGCGGCGCGCTGGGCCAGAACGAGCGCCAGGGCGGGATCATGGCTTTCCCAGGCCAGGGCCAGCCACCGCTCACCGGCGTCGGCGCTCGTGAACACCTGGAGCCGGTATAGGCCCAGCTGAATGCGCTGCCCCCAACGCAGGGCCGGCGTGGCCTGCAGGATGGAGCGCATCCAGGCCACAAGGCCCACCAGTGGCAGGAGGAACACCAGGGACGTCCCGAACCACGTCGAGAGCCCCGTGGGATCACAAGCGGTGTGGAGGATCAGCAGAAGCCCGAGCGTGCCGTAACCGAGTCTCCCGTTCACCCCCACCATGCACAGCCCCTGAGGGCAAGGGTGAGGCCGTTCGGAAGTTCACCGCAATGCTTACCTATCGCGGACCGGAGGGCCGCCCGTTCTTGCCATTGCGTCCGAAGGCCTGCTCGAACTGCCGGATTGCAATGGGGTCGCCTTCTCGCCGCAGGGGCTCCCGGAATTCGTCCGGCGCGGAGGTGGCGAACTTCCCGCCCTGGGCGATGTTATTGAAGATGTAGCCGATGAATTCCTCTTGCCGGTGCTGGATGTACTTCCGGAAGGGTCGGCTGAGGAAGCCCAGCAGGGCGCTGTCCAGGGCCGTCCAGGTCTGGAGGTGCGTCTCGAAGCCCTTCGGCCCCTCCCAATACCGATAGACCGTGATCATCTTGGCGCCGACGCCCATGGGGTTGCCCATGCGCCCGCGCTCGACATAACCATCGGCAATGTAGATCCGGTAGCCGGGCTTCTTCAGAAGCAGGGTCATGGTGCCGCTCAGGCCGCGCCCATCCGAAACCCAGAAGGTCTGCTCCGGCAGTTCCGCCGCGTAGAGCGTGGGGACAAACGCACAGGACCGCCACATGGCCGCCGCGAGCCGTGGCCGATCATAGAGTTTTTCGACGGTGGTGAGCCGCACCTGCTGCGGCTTCGTATGAATCTGGAACGTGAAATCCAGGCGCTTGAGGATGTCCTGCACCTGCGCCCGGTGCTGAGGCGTCAGTTCCTCCAGCGGCACCTGACCCCGGAGGGTCGAAGCCAGAACCAGCATGGAAAGACCGAGTCGAAGGAACAGACCGCGCATGGAAGCCATTATTCACGCCTCCGGCGGCCAATGGCAGGAAACCGCGAATGATCACGAATAAGGTGGTGTCCGCTCATGGCCACCCTTCCCGAGAGGGCCTGGGTCCACAGCCACACGGTTTATTCGCGCGGCGGCAGACCGAATTCGCATCATTCGCGGTTCCTGATTTAACGCCCCATCTCGAAGCGAACCTGGTCCCACTTGGCGATCAGCGTCTCGACGATGCTGGGATCCGCAAGGGTGCTGGTGTCCCCGAGGTTCTCCGTGGTCCCGGCGGCGATGAGGCGCAGGATGCGGCGCATGATCTTGCCCGATCGCGTTTTGGGAAGCCCCGGCACGATGAGGATGACATCCGGTGTCGCAAACGGGCCGATGTGGTGTCGGGCCTCATTCTTGAGCTCGCCCACGAGGTCGCTGTCCTCGGCCCAGCCCTCGTTGAGGATGACGTAGGCGAAGATGCCCTGACCCTTGATGTCGTGGGGAAAGCCCACCACCGCCGCCTCGGCGACGCCTGGGTGCGTCACCAGAGCGCTCTCCACTTCCGCCGTGCCGATGCGGTGGCCGCTCACGTTGATCACGTCGTCCACCCGGCCCGTGATCCAGTAGT
>CAYQAS010000053.1:0-28213 GCA_964415525.1 uncultured Solibacteraceae bacterium | reverse complement strand
CGCCCTTCCGCGATTCCGCGGATCGTCCCGCCCGTCCGCGTCGCGAGGGTGAGGCGCCTGAGCGCAAACCGCGGTTCCAGAAGCCCGATGGCGACCGCCCGGCCCGCGCGCCCTTCCGGGATTCCGCGGATCGTCCCGCCCGCCCGCGTCGCGAGGGCGAGAGCTCTGACCGCAAGCCCAAGGGACCGGTGGGCCCTCGCAAGAACACCGGTCGTAAACCCAGCGGACGTTGAAAGATGCATCCTGGCTGGTAGCAATTCCCCACAGCCTTAGAAGCGGCCTCCGGCGGTATCCTGAAGATTCATCACAGGACTGTCACCGGAGGCCCCTTTGCGTTCAGCTCATTCCCTTCAACCCTTGACCCTGCTGGCTCTCACTTTGGCGGGTGGTGCGCTCCTGGCCGATCCTGTGCCGGTGGGTTCTGCCTGGCGGGCCGCCGATTCCTGGATGAAACGTCATGCACAGATGTTCCGTTCGGAGACTCTGCCCCGTATCCGCGGTGTGGAATCCCGAAAGACGCCTGGCGGTGTCACGCTATTTCACGTGGTGCGTCTTGAGCCACAAGGATTCATGGTGCTCTCTGGCGATGATCGCATTGAGCCCGTGTTGGCCTTTTCGGATGCGGGCGACCTTTCGCTCGAGACCTCGAGTCCTTTGCGGGAGATTCTCGAGCACCACACCGCCGGGTACCATGCGGCCCTGAAGGTCACTCCGAAGCCTCCACGCACCCACGGGGGCGTTCCAGCGCTCACCGATGTGCAGATGCGCTGGCAGAGCCTTCTGGGGCATTCGAGTTCCGTGGAGATGCGCGTGGCCTCCATCACGGATCCACGGGTGGATCCTCTGGTGGGAACGCGCTGGAACCAGGGGGCCGCCCAGGGGCTGCCCACCTACAATTTCTACGTTCCGAACTACTACCCCACCGGCTGTGTGGCCACGGCCATGTCCCAGTTGATGCGGTTCCATAGCTGGCCGCTGGCCGGGATTGGGCAGCTGAGCTTTCCCATCACGGTGGACAAGGTGAGCCAGAACGCCAGCACCCGTGGGGGAGACGGCATCGGCGGCCCGTACGACTGGACCAAGATGCCCCTGGTGCCCAACAGCGCCACCACGGATGCGGAGCGTCGGATGATCGGCGCGCTCATGGTGGATGCGGGCTCCAGTGTGAACATGGCCTACGCCGCGGACGGATCGGGGACCGACACGCTCCAGGCGGGAACTGCGCTGAGGACAACCTTCAAATACGCCAACGCGATTCGGGGATATGCATCAGGAACCGAACTCACGGGGCGCGGCCTCGACCGCATGATTCTGCCGAACCTGGATGCGGGGTTGCCGGTGCTCTTGGGCATCACGGGCACGCCGGGGGGGCATGCCATCGTCTGTGACGGCTATGGCTACATCGGGGCGAACCTCTACCATCACCTGAACATGGGGTGGAGCGGCTCTTCGGATGCCTGGTACCTCCTGCCAGATATCGACTTCTCCAGTTCGCAGTCCTTCGACACCGTCTACAAATGCGTCTACAACGTGTATCCGGCTGGGACGGGTGAAATTGTCAGCGGGCGGATCCTGGACGAAGCGGGTGCCCCCATCTCGGGTGTGACCGTCTCCAATGGAATGGTCACCACGACGACCAATGTGCGCGGAATCTATGGCCTTCCGAAGGTGGCTACCGGTTGGCAGACCCTCACGGCGACCAAGGTAGGTGCCTCTTTCCCTTCCGCACGAATCCTGGTCGGAAAGTCGGAGGATGGTCCCGTGGTGGGCAATCGCTGGGGGATCAACCTGGTGCAGAACCGGATGAGCCCGACATTCCTGACCGGCATCGCAGCTCAGGAGGTGAAGGTCGGTTCCAAGCCAACAGACCTCTTGGTTGAAGTGGCGGGCGCTCCGACCGTGCACTACGCCTGGGCGAGGAACGGCCTAGTGGTGGGAGTGGACGCGCCGACATTCGCGTTCAGTGCGCCCGTCACCCGCGCAGACAACGGCACCAGCCTGTCCGTGAAGGCGACCAATGACCACGGCTCGGCCGATTCCACCGCGAACCTGAACGTCGTCGACCTCTACAATGCCGGCTTCGAGCGTGGTCTGGAGGGGTGGCAGGCGTTTTCCCCGGACATGTACAGTGAGGCTTCCGAGGACGTGTTGCCATACGGTGGCAAGATCTGGCTCTATGTGGGGGATTGGGCGACCCCCAAGACCGATTGGGCGCAGCAGTCCGTGGCCATCCCGGCGTCCGCCACCAGCGCTTCCGTCAGCTTCTGGCTCGGCATCAAGAATCGGCCGGCAGTGCCGACGGGGGCAACCAACCTCTTCACTCTGAAGGTTCTGGACGAGGCCAAGAATCCCGTCGAGACCCTGGTCACTAAGGACAATCGGGATGAGGCGCTGGGGTCAGATGGCACCGTGATCTGGAAGAAGGTTGGCCCTTTCAGCCTGCTGACTCACAAGGGCAAGACTGTATACCTGCAGTTCGCATCCGTGCAGCCTGGCGGCAAGGATACTGGGACGATCTTCGCGACGGATGACGTGGAGGTTGCCATCGGGGAGGGCTTTGCGACTTCTGTCAGCCCGGCCTCCTGCACGGTGGTGCCGGGTGGCACTTGGGCCTTCAAGGCTCGAGTCGAGGGCACGCCGACGGACAACCGGGTGAACTGGACCGCTACGGGCGGTTCCTTGGCTCCCACGCAGACCGCCGGGGATGGCGTGGCTGCGACCACCTACACCTCCCCCAGCACATTGGGTACCTACACCGTGACGGCCACGCCCGTCACGACCGGTGGCACCGCCGCCAGCGCTACGGTGACGGTGGTGGATCCCACTTCCGTTCAAGTGAACCTCCTGCCCATCACGACGAGTGCCTCCATCAACACGCCGGTGGCCTTCACGGCCTCCGTGTCCCTGCTTAGCCAGAACACCGTGAGCTGGACCTGCAGTGGGGGCAGCTTCAGCGCCACCACCGGCGGGACGGCCACTTGGTCCGCACCCGCGGCGGGCACTTTTACCATTCGGGCCCTCGCCGCAGGCGCTCCGACGCGAATGGCCGAGGCGACGGTGACCGTGACGGATCCTTCCTCGCTCAACCTGGTGATGACGCCTTTGGTCAAGACCCTTCTGCCCGGGGCGAGCGGGACCTTCTCAATCACCGGGGACAACGGTGGAGGCGTCACCTGGGCCTGCACCGGCGGACTCCTGCCACTGGTGAATGGGCTCTCCGCCGTGTTGACGGTGCCGGGCACGGCGCCCCTGGCGACTCAGGCCTATACGCTGACCGCGACCAGCAAGCTGAACGCTTCCAAATCCGCCGCCGCAGCCATCACGGTGAAGGGCGTGGATCTCAATGCCGATGGCGTGCTCGATCTGCAGGATCTGCTCACCCTGGCTGCGGAATACGGCAAGTCCAGCACCAGTCCGGCCAACTTCAAGGGCCAGGACACGGTCAATGACAGCGACCTCAATACGCTCCTCAGCCTCCTGAAGTAGGAAGGGAATCCCATGAACAAGCTCACAACTCTTGCGGGTGCCCTGGTCCTGTCCGGCTTTTTGGCCTGTGGCGGAGGTGGCTCGAATCCGCCCCAGCCTCCTCCGGTGGCCACCACCTTGGCATACACGGATCCGGTCGGCGTGCCCGGCAATGCCTTCCAGTTGAAGAAAGCCTCCGCGTCGGGCGGTCGTGTCGTCCTCGAACTGCATGGACCCGCCACGGCGCTCAGCGGCAGTGGTGTCGTGCTGACCCTGAATGTGGATACGACCAAGGCTTCCTGGGGTGTGATTGGAAGCGATTACGTGGCGGCGGGCAGCCTGCTCGGCCTCGGCAGCGGCACCCCCATCCTGAAGGGGAAGGTCGCCGGGGGGGCACTCCAGGTGGTGATCTCCGAGAAGGGCACTGCCACCGCGAAGGCCCTGACGGGGCCGCTCCTCCAGGTGGCCCTGGAACTGAAATCCGGTCAGGCCCAGAACACCGCCATCATGCCCACGGTGGACCTTGGCAAGTCGAAAGTGCTCCTGGCCAACGGGACCGTGGTCCCCATGGCGGACCTGAAGTTCGGCACCCTGACCGCCCAGTAGCAGGGCGCATATGAAGAAGCCCCCGCCGGGCTGGCGGGGGCTTTCTCATGCGGGAAGCGCTCAGGCGTGCAGGGTGTTGCAGGCCTTAAGGGTGTTCTCCATCAGCCCGGCGATGGTGAGCGGGCCGACGCCTCCGGGAACGGGGGTGATGGCACCAGCGACCTCAAACGCCTCGCCATAGCGCACGTCGCCACATAGGACTCGACCCTTGGCCTTCAGGCTCTCCAGCTTAGTGGGCTCTGCCTGGAGAATTCGGGTGCCCAGGTCGAGATCCGTGACCTCGTTGATGCCCACGTCCACCACAACTGCCCCGGGCTTGATCCAGGAACCTTCGACCATTCCGGGCCGCCCCACGGCGGCGACGAGGATGTCGGCCTCTCGGCAGAGGGCTGGCAGGTCGCGGGTGCGGCTGTGGGCGATGGTGACCGTGGCGTGGGCCTCCAGGAGCATGAGGGCCATCGGTTTTCCGACAATCTCGCTGCGCCCCAGGACCACGGCGTGCTTCCCTTGCATCTCGATGCCGTAGGCCTTCAGCATGCTCATGACGGCGCTTGGCGTGCAGGGGCGAAGACCGTCGGCGCCCTGGAACAGCAGACCCTGGTTCATGGGATGGAAACCGTCCACATCCTTGCGGGGATCGATGCGCTGGAGGATGCCCTTGGTATCCAGGTGCTTGGGTAGGGGGAGCTGGATGAGAATGCCGTCGACGCTGTCGTCTGCGTTGAGGGCGTCTACCATGGCATCGAGGGCAGCCTGGGAAGTCTCTTTGGGCAGTTTGTGCTCGACGGAACGGATGCCGGTCTTGGCACAGGCGGTGACTTTGCCGCGGACATAGACCTGGCTGGCGGGGTCTTCGCCGACCAGGACCACGGCTAGGCAAGGGGGGCGGTCACCCCGAGAGATGCGGGCCTGAACCCCCGCCTCCACTGTGGTGAGCATGTGCTCGGCGTGCCGCTTCCCGTCCAGGATCTGGGTCATGAAAGAACCTCCGGAACCAGCATGGCGCGGGCCCGGCGCCTTGTCAGCACGGGCGTTTCCCTTGATATAGACGGGGGGGGGCGATAGACTGACGAGTTGAATTCGACCTTGGTCCGTCCAAGTACCGCAGATCCCATGTTCAGGTGGTCTTCGGAAAGGCGCGGAACAAGCGGTGGGTTCGATCCCACCTCTCGACGTTTTTCAGGACACTAAATGGATCTTCTGAAACTGCACGATCCCATCGAACGCCAGTTGGCCCTCCTGGGCTTCGAACTGGTGTGCCTGGAGACGGCCAAGGAAGGGCGGGACGAGGTCCTGCGTCTCTTCATCGATCACCTCGATCACGCCAAGGGCGGCATCACGCTGGACGATTGTGTCGCGGCGAACGATGGGCTTGTGAGCTGGATGGATGTGGCCTTCCCCTCCCTCCGCGAGGATTTGGGGATCGAAATTTCGAGTCCCGGGCTGGAGCGTCCGCTCATCAAGCCCGCGCACTACCGCCGATTCCAGGGGAGGCTCTGTCGACTCCAGACCGGCGTGCCCCAGGATGGGCAAAAACGATTCAAGGGATGGATCGTGTCCGCTGACGAGGTCGCGGTCACTATCGAGGAGGACGGCAAGCTCAAGACCGTGCCCTTCGAGGCCATCCAGAAGGCCCGGCTGGCTCCGTTCGACGAGCCCAAGGCCCCCCAACCCAAAATCGCGGTTCGCCCCGCGGACGAGCAGGCTGGCGCAGAGAAAAGCGCCGGCGAGGAGGCATAGATGGCCCTCGTGAGCAACACGTTCTTCGACAGCGTCGCGATGATCGCGGCAGAAAAGGGCATCGAGGCGGAAGAGGTTTTCCGTGCGGTGGAAGAGTCCCTGGTCAAGGCTGCGGAGAAGTACTTTCAGTCCATGGATTTCTACGGAAACTTCCAGGCCCAGATGGACCGCGAATCCGGTGAATTCCACGTCTACGCCCTCAAGCAGGTCGTGCAGGAAGTGGAGGAGGAGGATCTCGAGATCAGCCTCGCCGAGGCCCAGGAGCTGAACCCTGATGCCGCCGAAGGGGACACCCTCTGGCTGCCTCAGGACACCAGCCAGCTGGGGCGTATCGCCGCCCAAGCCGCGAAGCAGGTGCTCGTGCAGAAGGTGCGCGAGGCTGAGCGTGATCGCGTCTACAACGACTTCGTCAGCCGCATCGGCGAAGTGGTGGTGGGCGAGGTCAAGCGCTTCGAGAAGAGCGCCATCATCCTCGAAGTGGATCGCAGTGAGGCCATGCTTCGCCGCATGGAAGCCCTTCGCGGAGATCGCTTCGACAAGGGCCAGCGCATCAAGATCGTCATCGTCAATGTGGATAAGAGCGCCAAGGACCCGCAGGTGCAGGTCAGCCGCACGGATCCGAGGCTCCTCATCAAGCTCTTCGATCAGGAAGTGCCCGAGATTCACGACGGCACCGTGGTGATTCGCAGCTGTGTTCGCGAGGCCGGCGACCGGGCCAAGGTCGCGGTGCATAGCCTCGATCCCGATGTGGATCCCGTGGGCGCATGCGTCGGCCTCAAGGGCAGCCGTGTCCAGGCGATCATCCGCGAGCTCAAGAACGAAAAGATCGACATCGTCCGTTACGACGACGATGTCACCCGCTTCATCGCCAATGCCCTGAATCCCGCCAAGGCGATCCGGGTGCACATCATCGACCTGGAGAACCGCCGGGTCGAGGTGGTGGTGGACGACGATCAGCTTTCCATCGCCATCGGCAAGCGTGGTCAGAATGTCCGCCTCGCCGCGAAACTCACGGGCTGGAACATCGACGTGCGTAGCGAAAGCGAGAAACGTCGGGAGGCCGAGATCGCCATGGGCGCCTCTCTGCCTGACCTGCCTGCATCTGAACAAGAGGCCGCACCGGCTGCCTCCGCCTTGCTTTCCGAACTTCCGAACGTGGAAGGGCTGGACGAGGCACTCGCTGAGAACCTGGCTGCGGCGGGGTACGGGGATGCGAAGTCCCTGTACGCTGTGACTCCCGAGCAGCTCCTCAATGTTCCTGGCATGGACGAGGATCTGGCCTTCAGGCTGATCGACGCCGTGCATGACCGCTTCGGCGAGTGATCGAGCCCCCTTTGGCTGCGCAATCTCACCCAGACCCCCACACGCCCGAGGTTCCCTCCTCCATGCTTCGAATCAATCAGTTTGCAAAAGAAATCGGCGTGAGTAATCACGACGTGATCGAGGTGATGGAGAAACGTCTCGGCATCTCCGGTAAGAGCCACAGCTCGAACCTTGCCGAAGACCAGATCTCTCAGCTTCGCCGCATCTTCGATGCCCGCCAGCGCGGGAACGAGGAGGAGACTCCCCTGGCCCTCCATAAGCCCTCCACCGCCGTGAAAGTCGTCAAGGCTGCCCCCGCGCCTGTCGGCGCCCCGGCACCGGTGGCTGCTCCTGTCGCTGCTCCCGTCCCAGTCGCTCCGCGCCCCGCTCCGGCGGTGCTTGTGAAGAAGGCGGAAGTCGCTCCCGAGCCCCCCCGGGTCGAAGTCGTTTCGGTGCCCGCCTCTTCAGCGGCTCCTTCGGAGCCCTCTAAGGCTTCGGAAGCGCCTGTCGCTGCGTCTTCGGATGCACCGGCTGCCCCGCAGCCGACCCGCGCGCCGGAACCGGAGCCCCACAACTTCAGCCGGCTCCGGGTCTCCGCGACCCCGGCTCCCGCGCCCAAGCCACAGCAGCCTGCGCGTTACATCCAGCTGCCGCCCCAAGGGCCCCAGGGACGCCCGCGCCCCGAGAGCGGTGCCAAGCCGGTGCTCCAGCGGCCCGGGCAGTCCGCCACCCACGTGCAGCGGAGCGGTCAGCCCCAGCCCGAGAGGGTGGTGCTGCCCATGGCCACCAACACCGGCAAGGGTGAGGTTCGTCATGAACCTGCGCCGCAGCAGGCCCCGGCCAGGACTTCCAACCGGATGGCCAACCTGCCCAGCCTGTCCGACCTGCAGCCTGAGCAGACCTTCACCCGCATCAAGATGTCGGACACGCCGCCTCCCCCGCCCAAGACGCAGGAGCCGGCCCGCTACATTCAGCTGCCCGCTCCCCGTCCCGTCGGTGGGCCTTCCCGTCCGCCCCTCGGCAGCCGTCCGAGCGGCCCCGGCGGGCGTCCCAGTGGCCCTGGTGGCCCGAACCGTGGCCCCGGTGGTCCGAACCGTGGCCCCGGTGGTCCGGGTCGCGGCCCGGGTGGTCCTCCCCGTCCCGGTGGTCCCGGACGCAGCCCTCTGGGCGGCGCTCCTACGGGCCCCGTCGATCCCAATGCCTCCAAGGGCCCCGGCCGCGGCAGTCAGATCCACGGCAAGCGCAAGGACGACAAACACAGTCGCGCCGCCCGTCAGGCGGAAGAGCTGGAGCAGCGCCTCCGGCAGCCCCGCAGCCGTGCGCAGCAGATTGCCACGGAGTTCATCGAGAACGAGCTCGGCATCGTCATGCTTTCTGAAGGCGTGACTGTTAAGGAACTCGCCGAGAAGTGCAACCGTCCCGCCAAGGATGTGGTCGCCAAGCTGCTGCACCGCGGCATCTTCGCCACCATCAACCAGCCCCTGGACACCGAACTGGCCAAGGAATTGGCCCGTGAGTTCGGCTACCTCGCCGATATCGTCTCCTTCGAGGAAGACGTCCAGATGATCGCTGAGGAAGCTGCTGGCGTTCTGGCGGGCGACAAGGTCACCCGTCCCGCGGTGGTCACCATCATGGGTCACGTCGACCACGGCAAGACCTCCTTGCTGGACGCCATCCGCAAGGCGCGTGTGGCCGATGGCGAAGCTGGCGGCATCACCCAGGCCATCGGTGCCTACCACGTGGACGTGAAGGACCCCAACACCGGCGACATGCGCCAGGTGGTCTTCATTGATACGCCGGGCCACGAAGCCTTCACCAAGATGCGTGCCCGTGGCGCCAAGGTCACCGACATCGTCATCCTGGTGGTGGCGGCGGACGACGGCGTGATGCCTCAGACCATCGAGGCCATCAACCACACCAAGGCCGCAGATGTGCCGATGATCGTGGCCATCAACAAAATTGATAAGGGCAACGCTGATCCCGATCGCGTGATGCAGATGCTGCTTCAGCACAGCATCCAGGTCGAAAGCCTGGGCGGCGACGTCCCCAGCGTGAACGTCTCGGCCAAGGCCAAGCTCGGCCTCGACCAGCTGCTGGAGATGATTCTCCTCGTGGCCGATCTCAAGGACCTCAAGGGCGTCTACGACGCTCCCGCCACCGGCACGGTCCTCGAGGCCAAGCTGGACCGCGGTCGCGGTCCCGTGGCCACGGTCCTCGTCCAGCAGGGCACCCTGAAGGCCGGCGAGATCTTTGTGGCTGGCGCCACCATGGGCCGCGTCCGTGCCATGTTCGATGACCGCGGCAACCGTGTCATGGAAGCCACGCCTTCCACGGCCGTGCAGATCCTCGGCTTCGAGGGCCTGCCCCAGGCCGGCGACACCTTCCAGGTGGTCGACAATGAGGGCAAGGGACGCCAGATCGTGACGTTCCGTCAGGAGAAGCTCAAGGCCGCTGCGCAGATGCGCAACCGCGTGACCCTCGAGAACATCTTCAGCACCCTGAAAGAAGGGGAGCAGAAGGAACTCAACCTCATCGTCAAGGCCGACACCCAGGGTTCCGTGGAATCCCTCATCGGCAGCCTGGACAAGCTTGGGACCGAGAAGGCCAAGGTGCGGATCATCCATTCCGCCGCCGGCACGATCACCAAGAACGACGTGCTGTTGGCCGAGGCTTCCAACGCCACCATCATCGGGTTCAGCGTCAAGGCTGAGCGCGAGGCCGAGGAACTGGCCCGCGAAGAGGGTGTGGACATCCGCTTCCACGAGATCATCTACAAGGTCACGGAAGAAGTCTCCGCCGCCATGGTCGGTCTGCTCGATGCCCTCGAGCGGGAAGTCATCCAGGGCCACGGCGAGGTTCGCGCAGTCTTCAAGGTCCAGAAGAACACGGTTGCCGGTTCCTACATCCAGGACGGCACCGCCAAGAAGGCCTTCCGCGTCCGCGTCAAGCGTGGCACGGAGGTCATCTTCGACGGCACCATGAAGAGTCTCCGTCGCTTCAAGGATGAGGTTCAGGAGGTCAAGTCGGGCTTCGAGTGCGGCATCGGCATGGACGGCTTTGATGACCTGAGGGAAGGCGACACCTTCGAGTTCTACTCCAAGGAGAAGTACGCCCAGACCAGTCTCTAAGGTTCCGCCGGAATTTTCTTCTCGACGGAAGCACAATCACCACGGAGCCGCGGTATTCGCGGAGGAGTCACGGGAGCAGGATGCACCACCTGGGGAAACCCCAACGGTCATCAGGCATTCTTTCCGGTCCTTCTTCGAGTCCTCCTCGCTCCGTGGTGAACTGTTTGAAATCGACCGAAGGTGGTGAGATGCGGGAGAACACGACAAGGCGCAGGCAGCGGGGCTTCACCTTGCTGGAACTGCTCACGGTCATGACCATCATGGCCATGCTCACCACCGTGGGCATCGTGGGCTACCGTCACAGCATTCGAGCCTCGAAGGAGGCCGTGCTCAAAGAAAACCTCTTCCTGCTTAATCACGCGTTGGAACAGCACCGTACGGATCGAGGAAAGTACCCTCCCAGCCTCGAGGAACTTCGCAGCGTCGGATACATCCGCGAGATTCCGGTGGATCCCATGACGGGCACCAAGGAGTGGGCCACTGAGATGGAACAGCAGGATTCCGATAATCCGGATCAGGAAACCGGGATCTGGAAGGTTCGCAGCAGTTCCTCGGATGTTGGCAGCAACGGTATGCCCTACAACGAGTGGTCCTGAGCATGCGGGATCGTGTGATTGAACGCTTTGACAAGGCCACCATCGCCTTGCTGCTGTTGTGGGTCGGGATGGCCCTGGGATTTGCGTTCCTGGTGGCGCCGGTGGTCTTCCAGACGGTACCCACGAGGTCGGTAGCGGGCTTGGCCATGGGCCGGGTGTTCCAGCGGCTGGATTGGACGGCCTGGGGTGCCTTCGGGGGTGCGCTGCTCTTGAGTGGGGTTCCCCGCTGGTTGAACGAGATCACGGATGGCAATAACCCCATCGGCCCCATGCGATTGTGGGTTGCCGCCCTCCTGGCTGCCCTTCTGATGTGCATGGCCTCGAGCCTGGTCATCACACCCCGCATCGAGGAGCGACGTATGGCATTGGGCGCCACCGCGGATTCCCTGGCTGCGGATCACCCTGAGCGGGCCGCCTTCGCCAAGGCGCACGGCATCAGTCGGCAACTGCTGGTGCTCCGGATGGTGCTGGCGCTGGCGCTGGCGGGCACGGTGAGCTTCCTGCCGCGAAAGGGATCAGAAGCCTGATTCTCGGTTGAGATTTGACGTCGGGATCATGAAAAGCGGCTGCCCTTTGGCAGCCGCTTTTCATGGATGATTCCACTCACGGAGCCGGTCTTGCGTCAGCCTTCGTCTGGGATGGCGGAGATTGGTTCCGGCAGCTCCCAGTCCTCCAGTTCGCGTGGCTTTGGAGGGCCGGGAATGAGGTCCAGAAGCCAGGTTCGGATGTCCTCGACCCCGTCCCGCGTGAGTCCGCAGGTCTGGGCTGCATTCGGGTGCTTTCGCTTCAGGTCCAGACGACGGGGGCGTGGCAGCCGGTCGATCTGGTTCAGGACCAGCAAACGGGGGTGGTCGCCGCAGCCGATCTCCCGCAGGGTGGCGCCGACGATCTTGAGGTGCTCTTCCAGTTCTGGATGGCTGGCATCCGCCACCACCAGCAGGGCATCGGCGGTGCGAACCTCGCCGAGGGTCGAGCGAAAGGCCGCCACCAACTGGTGAGGCAGCTTTCGGATGAAGCCCACCGTGTCTGAGACGAGCACCTGGCGGGGATCCTGGGTCTCCGGGTCGTAGCCGAGCCAGGCCTTGCGCGTGGTGGTGTCCAGGGTGGCGAAGAGCATGTCCTGGGGTTCACCTTCACCGGTGAGCATCCGCAGGATGCTCGTCTTCCCGGCATTGGTGTAGCCCACCAGGGCGACTCGGGGCAGGCCCGGGGCGCGGCCCTGGCGCTGCGTCTCCCGCACCCGCTCCAGGTGGACGAGCTCTCGCTTGAGCTGGCTGATGCGGTTGCGGGTCATGCGCCGATCCACTTCGATCTGAGTTTCGCCTGGGCCGCCGCGCACCCCGACGCCTCCCACCTGGCGTTCCAGGTGGGTCCACGCGCCCTTCAGTCGGGGAAGCTCGTATTCGCAACGCGCGAGTTCCACCTGGGCCTTGGCCTCCCGGGAGCGGGCCCGCTGCTCGAAGATGGCCAGGATGAGCGCTGTGCGGTCCATCGCCGGGATGCCAATGGCCTTCTCAATGTTGTTCACCTGGCTGCCGGAAAGTTCGTCGTCGCAGACGAGGTAGGTGCAGCCGAGCGCCTTGGCTTTCATCGCCACCGTCTCGATCTGGCCCTTTCCGTAGAAGGTGCGAGAGTCCACCTGGCTGCGGCGGAGGATCTCCTGGCTGATGGGCTCCATGCCGCACGCCCGGACCAGTTCCGCCAGCTCCTTCAGGTGCTCTCCCACGGCTTCATCCCGGTCCTGGGTCCCCTGGTGGGCGATCAGGAAACAGCGCATGACGTGGTCCGGCAAGTGGGGATCTCCTCAAGGGGGCCGAAGCCCGATGCACATTATAAGCCTGGGATTTACAGTTCCGTCCCAGGTCGGTCGATAGAGCAGTCAAGTCAGCAGGTTCTCATGGCCCTCTTCAGCTTTAACAAGGACAAACGGGACGACGGGGACGTCGAGTCGGTGCTCGCGTATCTGGAGGATCTCCAGCGGACGCGCACGCCCCTGATCATCCTGGATGCGAAGAAGAAGGAGGCTACGGCGCAGGTGAACGGCATCGACGAGGGTGCCGGACAGATCACGCTTCAGCTTCAGGGGCCCATGGTGGGGGCCGCCAAGGGTGGGGACATCGAGCTTCTCTTCATGTCGGAAGGCCTTCGGATCGGCGCTCCAACCCGAATCCTGGATGTGCGAGGCACGACCCTCCAGGTGGATATTCCCGCAAGTCTGGAACTTCGGGAGCGACGTAAGGAACCTCGAGCGCGCCTCCTCGCCAAGGAACCCGCCAACCTCACGGCCCTGACGGAGCTCTTCGGTGGCGTGGGGCTCAATGGGTCGATTGAGAACCTCTCGGAGAATGGCGCACGTGTGAAGGTCGAGAAGGCCATGGCCATCAAGGGCGAAAAGAAGTTGCCCCTGACCCAGAACCTCGTGCCGGCGGGGCAGACCTTCATGATCGTGAAGGTCAACGCCGTGCCCAAGTGCCCTCCGACTCTGGAACTTTCAGGCAAGGCGGTCTACTTGGAGCAGGCGCCAGGGGGACTCTTTGTGGGCGTCAAGTTCGACAAGGCGCAGTCGCCAGTCCGGTCCTTCCTGAGCACTCGCGCCTCCTCGCTGCCCAAGACGGTACCCGCGAAGACCCGCCGAAGGGCGCCGCGGCCCGTGGATCCGGACGATTCGCCCCGCAAGGACACACCGGCAGCACCCAAGGTCGTTGAACCGGACGTGAAGCCCAAGGTGGAAGCGACCGCCATTCCTGCGCCATCCGTCGCTGCTCCGGAGGCCGCGCCTGCGGAGGCGTCACAGAGTCCGGCTCTGGCGTCGCCGTCGCTGCCAACCGCGGCCGACCCTACTCCCGCGGAATCGCCTGAACCTGAAGTGCCGTTCGAGCGGGTGCCGCCCAATCCGATCATGCGGTTGAAGAAACGCTCCCGTGCCCTCCTCGTGCTGGCTGCCCAGGCGCGACTGCCCATGATCTGTGCGGCACTGGAGGAGGATGGCTTCGGGCGCGTGATCGGGGCCAGCACGTACGCGGACCTGCTGCCCTACCTGGACGAGCCGAACCTGGGCGTCCTGTTCATGGATTTGAACGAGTCCGTGCTGGGGTCACTTCAGGTGCTGCGAGAGATCCACGCGGCCCACGAAGCTCTGCCGCCTGTCGTGCTGGCGGCAGAGGAGATCTCGAAGGCCGTGGTGGTCGCAGCTGCCCGGGAAGGCGCCCGGCAGCTCATCGTGAAGCCCTATGCCCTGGACGATGCCTTCTTCGTGACCCTGGAGCAGGCTCTGGAACAGGCTTAAGGGGTTACAGCAGTTCGTTGATCCGCTCAGGGGGACGGGCCACCACGGCACGCTCGCCTCGCACCACGATGGGACGCTCCATCAGGACCGGATGGCGAAGCAGGGCCTCCAGGCATTCCGCCTCGCTCAGGTCCCGTCCGGCATATTCGGCCTTGAAGATGTCCTCTCCCCGGCGGATGAGTTCACTGGGCAGCATCCCCAGGCGGCGCAGGAGGTCCTCCAGCTCTGCACGGGTCGGCGGAGTCTTCAGGTATTCGATGATCTCCGCCTGGATACCGGCCTCCGCCACGAGGGCGCAGGCACTGCGGCTCTTGGAGCAGCGGGCGTTGTGGTAGATGCGGACCGAATCGGGCATGGGCGCCTCTGGACATGAAAAGGCCGGGCGGCACGCGGGTGCGCACCGCCCGGCGAATGGGCATGGCTACATGTTCAGGGCGCGTCCCTGGACGGCGCGGGCCGCCTCGGGGAAGGCCTCGTTCAGCGTCGGATGCGGGTACATGGTCTGGATCAGCGCGTCCACGGTCATTTCGCCGGCGAGGAGCGCCACGCTGGAGGCGATGAGCTCCGTGGCCTTGGGGCCGATGATGTGGATGCCGAGGATCTCGCCGTATTTGGTGTCGGAGACGATCTTCAGGAAGCCGTGGGGCTCGCCGCAGATGTTGGCCTTGGCGAGCGGCCCGAAGGGGAAGGCGCCGATGGCAACGTCGTAGCCCTTGTCCTTGGCCTGCTGCTCCGTGAGGCCCACGCAGCCCACCTCGGGATCGCAGTAGGTGCAGGACGGCACGCGGTCGTAGTTGATGGGGTGCGGATGCACGTCTACGCCCAGGGACTGGGCGGCGTGCTCGGCGGCGATGACACCTTCGTCGGATGCCACATGCGCCAGCCAGGGGGTCTTGATGATGTCGCCGATGGCGTAGAGGTTGGGCTCTGCGGTCTGCAGGAACTCGTTCACCGCCACGGTGCCGCGGTCGGTGATGGCGGCGGTGGCTTCCAGGCCCGTACCCGCGGTCAGGGGCATGCGGCCCACGGCCACCAGCAGGTGGCTGCCTTCCACCACGCCGGCCTTCTCACCTTCCAGATGGCAGACGACCTTCTCCTCATGGCGCTCGATGGAGGCGATCTTGGTCTTCACGCGGACGTCGATCTTGTACTGCTTGGCCATGATCTTCGCCAGTTCCTGGCCGACGGATTCGTCCTCCAGCGGGATCAGGCGGTCCGCCAGTTCGACCAGGGTCACCTTGGCGCCCAGGCGGGCGAAGACGGAGGCGAATTCCACGCCGATGGCGCCGGCGCCGAGGATCACGAGGTGAGAGGGCAGGGTGGTGAGGTCCAGGATGTGGTCGCTGTTCAGCACCCGCACGCCGTCGGTCTCAAGGCCGGGCAGTTCGCGGGGGGCGCTGCCGGTGGCCAGGATGATCTTCTTGGCCTCGTGAGCCTCGCCTTCCACTTCGACCTTGCCGCCGCCCAGGAGCTTGCCGAAGCCCTTGAGCACGGTCACCTTGTTCTTCTTCATGAGGAACTCGATGCCCTTGCCGTTCTTGAAGACGATCTTGTTCTTGCGCTTCACCAGGGTGTCGAGGTCGGCGCGCAGGGCGGAGACATCCACCCCGGCGATGCCGTAGTCGGCGAGATCCTTCATCTGCTCGAAGCGGTGGGCGGTCTCCAGCCAGGTCTTGGCGGGGACGCAGCCCCGGCGGAGGCAGGTGCCGCCCATGCCGGCGGGATCCTTCTCCACGATGGCGACGGACAGGCCGAGCTGGGCGCCACGGACCGCGGCGATGTATCCGCCGGGACCGGCGCCAATCACGATGAGATCGAACGAAGCCATGAGATCAACTCCTCAAGTGGGTTGCCTGGAAGGGGTCCTGGGCACCGGATGGATATTGTCGACCGAGAGGCGTCAGCGCGGGGCTTCATCTGGCGGAGTGTCAACCGCCTTGCCCCCCAGCCAGTGGAGCTCCTCGGGGGGCTGCGTGCCGCCCTTGGCACGGGCCCGTGCCTCTTCGATGCGCAGCACCGCCGCCGCATCGCTCTCGCCCTTCGGAGTCGTGCCGGGCTTGAAGGCCAGCTTCAGCACGCGGTCCTTGGAGGCTCCGGCGGCTTTGAGGCCCGTGTAGTTGTCGATGTCCATCCATTCCATGCCTTCGGGGGCCTGGAAATCCTCCCGGGGGGTGGTGGGCAGGGCCTTGGCCATGAAGGACTTCCAGATGGGCAGGGCCACCTTTCCGCCGTCGGCACCCCTGTAGATCATCTTCTTGGTGTCGAGTCCCACCCACACGCCGCAGCTGATGCGGGTGGAGAAGCCCATGAACCAGGCGTCCGTGTGGTCCTGGGTGGTGCCGGTTTTGCCCGCGATGGGCCAGCCCAGCTCCGCGGCCCGACCGCCGGTGCCGCCCTGGAAGATCACCCCCTGGAGGCACTGCACCAGCTGGAAGGTGGACATGGCGTCGAGCACCTGTTCGCCGATGGTCTGGCCATGGTTCTCCAGCACTCGGCCGTTGCGGTCCACCACCTTCTTGATGACGAAGGGCTCAGGGCACTGCTTGCCCATGTTGGCGAGGGTGCCGTAGGCCCGGGTCATGTCCACCAGGGTGAGGTCCGCCGCGCCGAGGGCGGTGGCGGGGTAGACCGTCAGGGCGCTCTTGATGCCTGCCTTGCGGGCGTAGTCCAGGAATGGCTCGGGGCCGATGCCCACGAGCGTGCGCACCGCGCAGACGTTGCGGGAATCTCGAACGGCCTCGAACACGGTGACGGGTCCAAAGAAATCCCGCTCGTAGTTCTTGGGGCTGTAGGCCGGAAGTCCGGGTTGGTTCACGTTGGTGGGGACATCTGGGACGATGCTCGCGGGGCTCATGCCCTGGGTGAAGGCCGCGCCGTAGACGAAGGCCTTCATGGTGGAGCCCACCTGGCGCTGGGCCTGCCAGGCGCGGTTGAACTGGCTGCGCTTGAAGTCGTAGCCGCCCACCAGGGCGCGGATCTCGCCGTTGCTCGGGTCGATGGCGAGGAGCGCGGCCTGCACATCCGGCTCCTGGTCGAGCTCCAGCTTGGTGGGCAGACCCTTCTCGTCCACCGCCTTCACCTGGAAGAGGGGCACCGCGCCGCGCACCAGGACCTTCAGGGCATCCTTCCCGGCCCACGCGAAGGCACTCTCTGGCACCTCCACGATGGCCCCGGCCACCCGCACCTTGGCGACACCGGCCTTCCAATCCAGGATCAGGCCGCGGACTTGGTCACCCATGCCGAACAGGCGCTTCCAGTCGTTGCGGTTGTATTTCTCGGGCTCGTTGGTGAACTGTAGGGACTCCTTGCGGAAGCCCCGCCGACGATCCACTTCCCGTAGGCCGTTGCGCACACTCTCGTTGGCAGCCTCCTGCCAGTCCGCATCGAGGGTCGTGGTCACCTCGAAGCCGCCCTCCATCACCTTCTGCTCGCCGTATTTCTCGAAAAGGTGCTGCTTCACCATCTCCACCACGTACGGCGCGGAGGTATCGGGATTGCCGCCCTCCTTGTCCAGCCGTAGGGGGCGGTCCTGGTAGGCCTTGGCCTGGGTAGGGGTCAGGGCACCCGTTTCCGTCATGCGCCCCAGCACCATGTTGCGCCGCAGGATGCAGGCCTCGCGTGCCGCGGGGCTGAGGTAGGGATTGATCTTGCCGGGGCGGTTGATGATGCCCACGAGGGTGGCGCATTCATCCACCGTGAGGTTCACCGCATTCTTTCCGAAGTAGTAGTGGGCCGCGGCCTCGAGACCGTAGTACTGGCGCCCGACCCCACCGAACCACACTTCGTTGATGTAGCTCTGGAGGATCTGATCCTTGGTGAAGGCGCGTTCCAGTTTTCGCGCCAGGATCATCTCGTCCATCTTTCGGCCGAGGTTCTTGTTGTGTTTCCGGGTAACCACGCGCACGAGCTGCATGGTGAGGGTGGAGGCGCCCTCTCGGCGGGTGCCAAGACTGAACACGACGTTCTTGGCCGCACGAAGGAGCCCGCGGCCAGAGACGCCGGTGTGCTGATAAAAACTGGCATCCTCCATGGCGAGCAGTCCGGCCTTGAAGGCCGGGGGCACGTCGCCCAGGGGCATGAGTTCCCGGTGTTGGTCGGCGATGACGCCGATGACATTGCCGCGCATGTCGAAGATCTTCGTGGTGGTCTTGGGCACGCGCAGGGCGAAGTATTTGAGGTAGGGGTCGAGCTGGCGGCTCTTCACGCTCCAGAGGATGCCGAAGCCCACGCCTCCCACGAGGGTGAGGCCAAGCGCTCCGAGGACGATCCGGCGCTTCCAATGGGATGAGGCGGTGGTGGGCTTGGCGGGAGTGCGGCTCATGGGCCCTAGGTTAACCTAGGGCCATGCCTCTCCTCGCCCTTGTTGCCAAGGCCAAGTCTCCCTTGCTGGTGGAGACCCTGCGTATCGTGATGCCGCCGTTTCTGGAACGGGGGTGGCGGGTGGTGGGACGACCGGACGTCGGCCCCGCCTGGGAGGCCGCCGGCCTGCCGGGGGACGTGTTGAGCCTGGATCCCCAATGCGGCTTCGAGGGGCCCCGGGCGGACCTGGGGCTGGTGCTAGGAGGGGATGGCACCCTGCTGGCGGCGACTCGCTATGTGGGGGTGCGCGGCACGCCGCTCCTGGGGATCAACCTGGGCAGTCTGGGATTCCTGACGGCCCACCCTGCGGATCAGGCCCTGGCAATGGTGGAGACTTGGTTCGACGGCGGCCTGAAGGAGGAATCCCGGGCCCTGCTGGATGTTCGTCTCACACGAGAGAACAGCGTCCTCGTGGACCGGCCCGTGCTCAACGACGCCGTCATCAGTAAGGGCGCCATCGCGCGGATCCTGACGGCGGAACTGGACATCGATGGCATTCCCGCGGCGGTGATCAAGGCGGATGGCGTCATCGTCTGCACACCCACGGGCTCCACCGCCTACGCCCTCAGCGCGGGTGGGCCGATTCTCCATCCGTCCCTCGCCGCCACCTGCGTCGTGCCCATCAGCCCCCACAGCCTGACCCTGCGGCCCACGGTGGTGCCCGCCCACATGACGCTTCAGTTGCGGCTCATGGATGCGGACGGCGCCCATCTGACCCTGGATGGCCAGTGGGAGCACCCCATGCTGCCGGGGGACCTCGTGACCGTGAAGCCGAGTGCCGCCAAGGTTGTCCTGCTGCAGCACCCCGACCTTCGGTTCTACAGGCTGTTGCAGCAGAAACTGCACTGGTCCACGCGGTAGGGGTCTACTTCCTGACCTCACCTGGACCCAGTCCCAGCCGGAGGTCCTGTTTTAGGAGCTCCAGAGCTTCTTGGAGGCGCTTGTTGCGGGTGGCTTCCCGCTTGGCGGCGGAGATCCAGGCCACATACCTGCGCTGATGGGAGGGTGGGAGCCTCTGGAAGGCTGCCCAAGCCTCAGGATGCTCCGCAAGGGCCTCTTGGACAGCGGCTGTCAGCAGTGTCACCGGTTGTTCTATCGGAACCGGGGTGCCTACGGGGGGCAGCTGGTCTCGTCCCGCATCGGTCATCTTTTCCTGTTCCTCGAGGCGGGCCGCGAGCTGCAGATTCCTTTCGGACCAGCGGCTCCCGTACCGACGGGGGGTGAAGCGTTGGGCATAGCGCTGGTCGTCGATCCGCTGGCGTACGCCGTCAATCCATCCGAAACAGAGGGCCTCCTCCAGGGCCTCGGGATAGGTGATGGACGGGTGACCGGAGCCTTTTCGATGGAAGATCAGCCAGATTTCCCGTTCGATGGCGCCGTGGGATTCCAGCCAGGAACGCCAGGCCTGCCGGTGGGGAGCTTCCAGGGTGTGGGTGGGGTCCATGGGTCTCCAGGGTGGAGGTGTCTTTCCGCAGCACTCCACCCTGCCATGAGGCCCGACCTCCGGCCAGGGAGGATGGGGCTCTATCGGCGGCTCCGGAATTGGACCAGTGCCTTCCACGTCTCGGCGCTGCCCCAGCGGGGGTCCTTCTCGCTGCCGAGGGTGGCGGGGAGGTCCCAGATGGCGACGGCGGAGCCGACTTTGGCGGCATCCTCCAGGTGTTTCGTGAGTGGAGCACCCGCCCACTCGAAGCGCCAGCCGGGGATGCCCAGGCCCAGTTGGTCGGAGCGGAACCCGGCCTTCAGGGCAAAGTCCCGTTGCCAGCTGAACTTGAAGATCGGCGCGCCCCCGGCGCAGGGTTCCTTGTCGCCTTCGGCGGTGAAGGTCGCGGTGCTGGTTTCCGCCAGATCGCCGTAGCCCATGCTGTGCAGGCCATCCACGGCGCCCTTCCAGTCCGCCCACCATTCCATGTTCGGCGCGTTGAAGCAGGGGCTGTGGAAGGTGTCCACGGTGAGCTTCTTCCCCTTGGCGCGCACGGCCTTCGAGAGGGCCTTCACGAAATCGGCGTAGGCGACGCGATCGGCGTCCAGCTGTCCCTCGCCCTCCAGGTCGAGATCGATGCCATCGAGCTTGTGGCGCTCCATTTCCGCGATCAGGGAGGCGATAAAGGCGCCGCGCTTGTCCTTGAAGGCGTTACGGGCGCGGGCCCAGTCCCAGTGCTTGCCATCGTGGTTGTAGACCGTGAGCAGCACTTCCACGCTGTGCGCCTTGGCCCAGGTGCGGAAAGTGGCCACGTCGGCATCCGTCAGCGTCTCGCCCCGTTCGGCATAGCGCAGCCTGCCCTCGGCATCGGGGATCCAGAACTGCAGCCCCAGGCGCGTCACCCACTTGTCTGCCGTGATGCCCCCGGGAGCATGGTTGAGGACCTTGCGGCTGTCCGCCAGCCGGTAGGGAGGTACCCAGGCGACGATGTCGCCCGCCGCCAGGGGGAGGGCCAGCAGGGAGAGCAGGGCAGCGCGCATGAAGGCTCCGGGTAGGAGCCAGTGTGACGCCGAAAAGTGGTTGATTGTAGTGGTCAACCAACCGGTCGACCTCTCTCCTGTCTCCGATGATCTGGGAATGCAGTGGCCCCGGGGGTTTCTGGGCAGTGGATCTGGGAAACCCGGGGAGGAATCCAGATCCTGGGGCTGCCGCGGGCGCCTTAACTCTCGGCAGGCCCAGGAGGCTTCCATGTCACCCATCCGCGTCCTTCCCGTCGTGTTGCTCACTGCGTTCCTGGCCTGCACGCCTGGTGCGGACGAGAAGAAGCCTGATGCCTTGTCTCCAGTCGTGACAGAACCCCAGGGCAGTGGGATCGTCTTCTCCTCCACCCGAGACGGGAATCCCGAGATCTACACAATGACCTTGGAGGGCAAGGAGCCTCGGCGTCTCACGAATCACCTCGCCTCGGACACGGATCCCTGCTGGTCTCCAGACAAGAAGCAGATCGCCTTCATCAGTGATCGGGAAGGCGCGGCAGCCCTGTACACCATGCGCGCCGATGGCACCCAGGTGCGGCGGCTCACGCGGTCCACGAAACTCGAGCTGTTTCCTGCCTGGTCGCCGGATGGCACGCGGATCGCATTCGAGCGGGCCAGTTCCGGTTGGAGCCACGACCTGTTCACCATCAAGACGGATGGCACCGGAGAGGTCCAGTTGACGGCCACCACCTGGAATGAGAGTCGCCCCGCCTGGTCTCCCGACGGAGTCCGTTTGGCCTATTGCTGCAACGCCACGGGTAGCTATGCCCTCTACGTCATGCGGGCGGACGGGACCGAGCCCAGGTTGATCGCCCCCAAGGAGAATCCCAAAGGGACCTGGGAAATGTGGTCCCCGGTCTGGACCCAGGACGGCAGCCGGATTCTCTGCTGCAGTGAGGATCCATCCGCCTATCCCGCCAAGACCAAGCGGGTCTACAGCATGAATCCGGATGGAAGCGATCTGAGGGTGCTTATCTATTTCTACGAGTCCCAGTACTGGTATGACCACCTCGGCCTCTCCCGGGATGGCAAGTCAATCCTCTTCTCCACTTGGGAAAACACCACCGACAAGTCCAGGGTGTGCACAGGGGGCCTGCCGTCGAATCCTCTCACGGAGATCTTCACGTATTGGAGCTTCAGCCCCGAAGGCAAGGACACGGCGCCGCGTTGGTAGGCGTCGTCAGCCCTTCAGTTCCCCCAGCAAATCCTCCAGCCTCACGCTCACCAGGGCGGAGGCCCGGTCGCTCATGGCGTAGGGCAGGATCAGGTCGCGGCCATGGATGAGGGAGCCGCAGCTGTAGACGACGTTGGGCACATAGCCCTCCCGGCCGCTGCCCTCGGGCACGAGGAGCGGCTCCCGCAGCCGTCCGATCACCCGGGTGGGATCGTCCAGGTCGAGCAGAGCCGCGCCGATGCAGTATTTCCGCATGGGGCCGACGCCGTGGGTCAGCACCAGCCAGCCCGCCTCCGTCTCCAGGGGCGAGCCACAGTTGCCGATCTTCACGGACTCCCACATCTCCGACGGACGCAGGAGCACCTTGGGGTCGCTCCAGTAGTGAGGGTTGTCGGAGCACATGATGAAGAGATTCTCGTCGTCCTGCCGCGACAGCATCACGTAGTTGCCCCGGATGCGCCGCGGGAAGAGCGCCATGCCCTTGTTCTGAACGGCGGAACCATTGAGGGTCAGCACCCGGAAATGGCGGAAGTCCCGGGTCTCAATGAGCTGAGGCAGGATCGCGTGGCCGTTGTACGCCGTGTAGGTGGCGTAGTAGAGGACCGTTCCGTCGTCTTCCGTGAATCGCACGAAGCGGGCGTCCTCGATCCCATTGCTCTCGTTCTCGGACACCGGGAAGAGGACGCATTCGCTGAGGGGCAGGGCCGGGTCGAAGCGCAGCTCGTAGTTGGAATCCGCCAGCCACTGGACGGCGCGGAGGGTGTTCGCGAGATCCTGCGCTACGGGGCGGGTCTCAAGGCGGATGCGGGAGACGCTCGCATTCAGATCCTGGCGGGAGAACCGATCCGCCAGGGGCGCCAGCACCGCCGTGGCGTGGGCGTTGTCGAACCCCATCTCATGGAGCTTCACCTGAAAGGGAACCTTGTCATAGCTAGGGTTCGGTTCGACCTGGGGACTGGTCACGAAGCGGGTGACCGGGTCGGTGTGAACCTCGCCCTCGGTATCGATCACGCCGGTGCGGAACTCGATGGACGAGATGTGGCCTTCGCCGGTGGCGCGCAGGCTCAGGACGAAGCGCAGCGCTCCCGTCGGGACGCCGGACTGGTCCGGGTGGGCCACGATGGAGGGATTGAAGAGGGCCGCGGATTCCAGGGCATACTCGCCGGAGAAGAGGGCACCGATGAGGCGCTGGCGGTTGTCCGAGAGGGCACGCTCTGTGAACAGGCTGGACCGCACCCGCTCGAAGTTCTCCAGCAGTTGGGCATCCAGGTCCAGGTGGCGGTCGCCGAAGTCTTCGATGAGGGCCGCGAGGTCTCTGTCGACCTCGGCTTCGCTCAGGGCCAGGGCGCGGCCGATGATGGTGGTGGTGCGATGGGTGCTTCCGGGAAGAAAGGGGCGGATGAGGACCCGTTCGCTCTCGGGCAGGAAGCGGGCGGCGTGGGTGCGCAGGGGGATCGGGCTCATGGCTGGCTCGCCACGGGGATCAGGTGCTCGGCTAAGCTCATCTCCGCCAGGGCCAGGTGGAAGGCCAGGGTGGATTCCGCTCCCTGGTTCTCGCTCACGCCATCCGGATGCAGGCCGTCGCCGCAACCGCCGCTTCCCGCGTCGTAGAGCGGCAGACCCAGATCGTTGCGCCCCAGGAACCACTCGAAGGCCCGTCGCGCCTCCCGGAGCCAGGTGTCTTCCCGAGTCGCGCGGTAGGCGGTGAGACAGGCCGAGACCATGGCCTGGGCCTCCACCGGCTGCTGGTCGAAGTCTGCCCGGGCGCCATCCCGCTGATAGAAGCCACGGTTGCCGATGGGGCGGAAGTGTCCCGCCTGGGTCTTCTGCAGCGAGGTCAGCCAGCCCAGGGACTTGAGCCCGATGGCGAGGGCCTCCGGGTTTGAACCGCCCAGGCCGCCGAGGAGCAGGGCTTGGCAGAGCCTCGCGTTGTCATAGGTGACACTGGGCTCGAACCAGGGCCAGTGGTCCGTGGCGCAGTGATTCCAGAGCTCCACCAGCCGCCGGGTGAGGCCGTCGCTGCAGGACTTTGCGCCTTGGTGATCGGGGAACCGCTGCAGGAACTCGTGGATGCCGAGCAGGGTGAAGGCCCAGGCCCGGGGCGACGTGAAGCAGGACACCACTGGGAGTCCTCGCTCGAAGAGTTGGGTGCAGAGTTTCCGGTGGCCGTCGTTGCGGGAGCGGGCCGCGCCGCTGCCCACGGCCCAGAGGGCCCGGGCGTGGCTGTCCTCGCTGCCGGAGTCCTCCAGCCACTGGCGGCTGTGGTTCATGAAGTTGCGGAAGCGGCCCGTCTCCCGATTCAGGGCCGAGGACAGAAAGGCCAGGTAGCTGGTGGCCAAGCGGTCCAGGCTCTCAGAGGGTGGGCGCCCGCCCAGTTCGTCCAAAAGGTTGCACAGGATGAAGGCACGGGCATTGTCATCGGTGCAGTAGCCTTCAATGAAGTCCGGCACGTTGAAGGTGGCGTGCTGGAGCATGCCGGTGCCGTCGCTCATGCGGACGACGTGGTCCAGCCGCAGGGGCGGCAGATCATAGGGACGACTCGCCAGGGTCCAGCCCGCGAAGGCCGAGCGCGGGGCGGCCCGGCGTTCCGTGCGGGCGCGCTGGAAGGAGGCGAGGAACTGGAGCGCCACCGTGGGCCAGATCATCTCGCGCCCCATCTGGTACGCCCGTTCGCGGGTGGACTGCATCCGCACGGGATCATCGAGATAGGCGCAGACACCTTCGGCGATGGCCTGGGGATCCCGGAAGGGCACCAGGATGCCACGGCCCTCCGCCAGCAGCTCCTGGGCGTGCCAGTAGGGCGTGGACACCACAGCCTTGCCCGCACCGAAGACGTAGGCGAGCGTGCCGGACGTGATCTGGGCCTCGTTCAGGTAGGGTGTGAGGTAGATGTCCGTGGCGCCGATGAACTCCTTGAGGTCATCCAGGGACACGAATCGGTCGTAGAAGATCACGTGTTCCTTGACCCCGCGCTCCTCCGCCAGCCGCTCCAGGCTCAGGCGATAGCGCTCACCTTCCCGGGCGACCAGGTGGGGATGGGTGGCGCCGAGCACGAGATAGACCACGTCGGGATGCCGCTTCACGATCTCGGGCAGGGCCTCGATGGCGTGCTCGATCCCCTTGCCGGGGCCCAGCAATCCGAAGGTGAGGAGCACGGGACGGCCCGCCACGCCGAACTGGGCCTTGTAGAAGTCGGACTCGATGAAGGGCATCGCAGGGATGCCGTGGGGGATGATGTCGATCTTTCCGGGGGCCACGCCATAGGTCTCGGTGAGGATGGACGCGCCCTTGCGGGCCATCACCACCAGGCGGTCGCTGCGCCGCACGAGCTCATCCATCACCGCCCGCTGGGCGGCATTGGGATCCCGGAGCACGGTGTGGAGCGTCGTCACCACCGGCATCCGGACTTCCTTGAGCAGGGCGAGCAGGTGGCTCCCCGCGGGGCCGCCATAGATGCCGAACTCGTGCTGCACGCAGAGCACATCCGCATTGCTGAAGTTCAGGAAATCCGCGGCACGCCGGTAGGAGTCGAGGTCCTTCTCCGCCACCTCGAAGCGGACACGGGGCGGGTAGCTGTAGCCCTCGATCCGGTCATTGACCGCCCCCGTGAAGCACTGGGCAGAGGGCACGGCGGCGGCCACCGCCTCGCAGAGATCGTGGGTGTAGGTGGCAATGCCACACAGGCGGGGCAGGTAGCCCCCGAAGAATGCGATGCGGTTGGGCAGGGTGGTGTCAGGCACGGTGGAACCTCTTGGGACGAGTACGTGGAGGGCGACGGCGGTGTGTTGGGTCTCATTCCGGAGGCGCAGCGGATCCGAAGCCTGTCTTGGGGGTGGTCGGCGCCCCTTGTCTGGAGGACCTCCGCCGCAGGCGACCTGCGTTCCGAGACACAGAGGTTCAAGTCTTCTTCCTGGAAGAGGCCGGAGGATCAAATCGGGAGGCACATCGGACGCTCCTGGCGGCATCCGGCCGCAAAAGGACCCTGCCCTGGAGCTATCCGATGGCTGCGCTGCCCCGGGCCTCCGCCAGGCTGAGCCTGCGCTCCTCGGTGGAAATTACCTACGGAAATCAGCCAAGCGCGGTTGGCATGGTCATGCCGTTCGCTGAACCCAGGCTCCACGGGCCCCATGCCGTCATTTAAAACGGAATCTGGCACTTCGCTCACTGGATCATGACGGGCGAGTGTCGTCCGCTGGCGTCTTCGGCAGACCTGTTAACCATTGGCGGGGAGGGGTCGATACATGCCCAAGGCTGGGGGCGGCCATGCGGATGTTCGGGCACGGACAGGGCTGGAGGAGTCTCGAGGATCCGCGGCGCGTACTCGAACTGATCGAAGAGCTGTTGGCCTGCCACAGGGAATTTCAGCTGAAAGTGGACGGCGGGCAGACCGCTCCCTTCACCGGAGAAGTGAAGGATCTGGCGCCCCGCCAGGACTGTATGACGGTGAAACTGCTGCGACCGCTTCCCTGGGACCTCGCCAGTGGTGCGCGCTTCCAGATGACCTTCACTTCCCAGGATGGACGCTTTGACGCACCCACGGCCTTGAAGGGCCGGAAGGAGTATCTGCAGTACGACTTCTCCCTGCCCCATGCCTATCGTCCCGCCGATCGACGGGCTCACGTCCGCTATCCCTTCCGACCCCGGGAGAATGTCCAGATCCTGGCGCGGGCAGGGGAACACCTGGGGTTGCTTGGGATGCTCATGAACCTCTCCGTGGGTGGGATGGGCATCCGCATCGACCGGATACTTCGGTTGGACAACGGTCTGCGCGTGCCGATACAGCCGACGCTCTTTGATCCCGGCCTATTTCTCTCCTCCATCCGCATTCAGAATTTGCCGAGGCTCCCACTGCTGGAATTACGGGGTGCCGTGGTGCGCACGGAGGCCCTGGAGGAAGGCCTGCTGCTCGGTGTGGCCTTTTCGGATATGGAACCCCGGGAGCGGGAGATCCTCATGTCCTGCCTCGCCATGCGGGCTGAGCAGCGCCAGGGAGGGGATGGGGGCGAGGCCTCCCGAACCGTGCATCTTCAGTGGCCTGAACCTAAGCCGGAACCTCGGGTCCTCCCCATCCAAGGGGGGTGCCAAGACCTTCCAGACAATCCGTTGGACATGCTCCCCCCTGCCATTCGGGCAGCTCGGCGTTCAACCCGGGTGGTTCTCGTCATGCCGCCTGGCTCCCCCCGGAGTGACGTATGGGACTGCCTATACCGGAACGGGTTCCTCCGGGTGGAATCAGCGGACGTCTGGCAACCCGAGCTGCTGATGGATCCCGTGGTGCCGCTCCTGGTGCTGCTGGCCATGGACCTTGCGATCCAGGAGGGAGAGGAGTCCCTGTCCTTCGCGAAACGGCTCCAGTCGATGCTCAAGGGCAGACCCCACACGGCGGTGGGAGTTCTCTCTTCGGATCAGGATCCCGCGCTGATCTGGGGCATGGGGCCTCGCCTGCGGTTCCTGCCGTTCTCCGCGCCGGAGGAAGCCTGGTGGGTTGGCGCCGTGGAGGATCTCCGTCTGGCGACCCATTCCAGTTGATCCACCCATAAGGCGCGCCAGTGCATGGTGATCCGTCCTCGGGCGACCGTGGGCAGGGTGCTAATCTCGATGGATTACGGTCATTTCTCTTTGGCGGAATCCATGGCTCACGAGCGTTACAACCCATCCGAGATCGAACCCAAGTGGCAGGCGTACTGGGACGCGAACAAGACCTTCGCTACCAGCGAGGATCCTGCGAAGCCCAAGAAATACGTCCTGGACATGTTCCCCTATCCCAGCGGCGCGGGCCTGCACGTGGGCCATCCCGAGGGCTACACGGCGACGGACATCATCTGTCGCACCCTGCGCGCCCAGGGCTACGCGGTGCTCCACCCCATGGGCTGGGACGCCTTCGGTCTTCCCGCCGAGCAATACGCCATCCAGACGGGCGAGCATCCCAGGGTCACCACCGAGAAGAACATCAACACCTTCCGTCGCCCGATCAAGGCTCCGGGCCTCAGATATGACTGGTACCGCGAGGTGGACAACACGGATCCGGCCTAAGTGAAGTGGTCCCAGTGGATCTTCCACCAGCCCTTAGAGCGCGGCCCGCCGCACACAACCGACA
>CAYQAS010000052.1:0-28378 GCA_964415525.1 uncultured Solibacteraceae bacterium | reverse complement strand
GCCCTCATGCCCTGCTCCGCCAAGAAGTTCGAGTGCAACCGCTCCGAAATGGCCGACAGTGGCCACAAGGACGTCGACTACGGGCTCACCACCCGCGAGCTGGCCAAGATGATCAGTGAGGCGGGCCTGGACCTCACCAAGCTTCCCAAGACCGATTTCGATGCCCCCTTCGGCACCGCCACGGGTTCCGGCGTCATCTTCGGCGCCACCGGGGGCGTGATGGAAGCGGCCCTTCGCACGGTCATCGAAGTGGTCACCGGGAAGAAGGTGGAAGACCTCTTCGAACACGCGAACATCAAGCCTGTTCGCGGTTTCGAAGGTGTCCGCTACATCGAGCTGCCTATCGATGAAGTCGGCCCCGTGCCCCCGATCCTCAGTCACCTATTCCCCTCCTGGGGCTTCCTGAAGGGCGCCACCCTCAACGTGGCCGGCGCCCATGGCACCGCAAATGCCAAGAAGGTCATGGAAGAAATCCAGCGAGGCGGCGAGTTCAGCAAGGGCCACTTCATCGAAGTCATGGGCTGCCCCGGCGGCGGCATCGGGGGCGGCGGCCAGCCGATCCCCACCACGCCGGAGATCCGCCAGGCTCGCGCCAACGCCATCTATGCCGAAGACGCCGCCTACGAAATCCGCAAGTCCCATGAAAACCCGGATGTCCTCAAGATCTACACCGAGTTCCTGACCGAAGGCCCCTGCGGCCACAAGAGTCACAAGCTGCTCCATACGCACTACACGCCCCGCGGCAAGTACATCGACTAGCGGGTAAACAGAAGAATCACCACGGAGACATGGAGTCCACGGAGAAAAGAGACTGGAGAACGGAAGGGGATCAGCATCCAACCTGCACCTTCAAGTCATCTCCTCGATTTGTTCTCTGTGTCCTCCGTGTCTCCGTGGTGATATTTTTTTGACACCTCATGTCCAAAGTCCAGCCGGTCCTCCATTTCGTCCACGCCCTTCCCCGCGAGCGGGAGCAGTTTCCGCATGAAGAGCAGGCGATTCTCGACCTGATCAACCAGAAGGTCTCGGCGGCGTCAAACCTCCTGAACCTGATGGACTTCCTCTTCGAGACCATCCAGGCGCTCTACCCCTGCGATCGACTCGGCCTGAGTTTCCTCGAGGACGATGGCAGGCGCGTCACGGCCCACTGGACGCGTTCCCTCTACGAGCCCACCTTCCTCAAGAAGGGCTACTCCGAAGACATCAGCCAGTCGAGCCTGCACACCGTGCTGGAAACCGGCTCGCCCCGCATCATCTATGACCTCGAGGAATACCTCGAGGAGCATCCCCGCAGCTTCTCCTCCAGCCTGCTGGTCAAGGAGGGGGTGCGCTCCAGCATGACCTGTGTGCTGGTGGTGGAAGAACGGCCCGTCGGGCTCCTGTTCCTGAGCTCCCGTCAGCCCCATAGCTACACGCCCTACCACGTTCGTCTCTGGACGGCCATCGCAGAGCGTTTGTCACAGGCTGTCGAAAAGGCTCTGAGCATCGAGCAGTTGACTGCGGCGAACCAGGCCTACACCGAGATGCTCGGCTTCGTGAGCCACGAGCTAAAAAATCCTGTGGCCAGCATGATCACGGACGCGCGGGTGCTCTCCCAGGGCTACCTGGGTCCCATCGATGCGAAACACGTCGCCAAGCTCGAAAAGATGATCAAGAAGGGCGAGTATCTCCTCGACCTCGTTCGGGAATACCTCGACCTGGCGCGGATGGAAGGCGGCAACCTGCGCCTGGGCGCCGTGCCCGTGGATCTCGTGGCCGATGTGCTGGAACCTTCCATCGACATCGTGATGCCTCAGTTGCAGGAAAAGAACCAGCGACTGGAACGCCTCTACACCACTCCCACCGTGCCCGTGACCTGCGATCCCTCCCTCCTGAAGATCGTCCTGGTCAACCTCGTGGGAAATGCCTCCAAATACGGCAACCCGGATGGCCTGATCCAGGTGCGGGCAGGCCTCGATGGCCAGGGATTCTTCGTGTCCGTCTACAACGAAGGCCCTGGATGGCCCCCCGAGGAGCGCATCCGTCTCTTCCGCAAGTTCAGCCGCCTCCAGACCCCTGAATTGCGCAGCCGCAAGGGCACCGGCGTGGGTCTGTACAGTGCCTGGCGCATCGTCCACCTGCACGGGGGACGCATCGATGCGGACAGCGTGCATGGAAAGAGTGCAGAATTCACTTTCGAGATCCCTCAGCCGTTGCCTGAGATCTCGTAGGTCTGCCCTCAGGAGGTTCCGTGCGCCCTGCCCTGGCCCTGCTCTGCCTGCCTGCCCTGGTGGCAGCTCCCTCGGCGTGGAAAGCGTCGGAGCTCGCCGTCACCTACCGCCTTGAAGGCAACCTGAAGACCGAACCCAACCGGTTCCGCGGCACGTTCACGTTGAAGAACCTGGGGTCTCAACCCATCGAAGGCACAGGCTGGAGCCTGCACTTCAATGCGCCGAGGGCGTTCTTTCCCGAACGCACCTCCAAGGGCTGGACCGTGGAGGCCCTGGGAGGGGACCTCTACCGGCTGCGCCCCACGTCGCCCCTGAGCCTCGCGCCGGGACGAATCATGGTGATTCACGTGGAGGGCGACCAGTGGATCGTGAACGGCTACGACCAGCCCTCGGGCCCTTACGTCGTGTTTGATGCGGCCCCTGGAAAGGGACATCCCATCGCCAGCTTCCATGCCGAGCCGTTGAAGGGCGATTTGCGCCGAACCCCGGAGGACCGGGTTCGCGTACCGGAGCCCGCGGAGCGCTACGCTCAGAACGCCGCCCTCGCAGACCACGGTACCCTGCCCGTCCTGATCCCCTCTCCCCGATCCTTCCGCGCCCTGCCGGGCACATTCAGTCTGATATCCACCCTTGCGGTATGTGCTCCGCCGGAGCTGGCGACGGAAGCGGAGCTCGCGCGCGGGCTTCTGGGACTCCGGGGGCAAGGTGATCCCGGCCTTCGCCTAGCCCTCGAAGCGTCCCCGGAGGGGCCTGAGGCCTACCGCCTGCGCATCCATCCCACTGAAGGAATCACCCTGACGGGCGGCGGAATAGCCGGACTCTTCTACGGCCTCCAGAGCCTGCGCGGGCTCCTGCCCCTGGACGGATCTCGCAATCTGTCCGCTTGCGAGATCGTGGATGCGCCACGCTTCCCCTATCGAGGCCTGCACCTCGATTCCGCCCGAAACTTCATCCCCAAGGCCACCGTGCTGCGGGTGCTGGACCTCATGGGGCGACTCAAGCTCAACGTCTTCCATTTCCACCTGACGGATGACGAAGGCTGGCGGATGGATGTGCCCGCGCTGCCGGAACTGCGAGAAGTCGCCTCCCGCCGGGGTCACGGGCCGGAACTGCTGCCCCCCGCCTACGGATCCGGTCCCGAACCAGATGTCCGCCCCGGCAGTGGCCACTACAGCCCCGCGGACATGGTGGAGATCCTGAAAGCCGCCACCGCCCGCCACATCGAGGTGGTGCTGGAACTGGAGATGCCCGGCCACGCCCGGGCGGCCATCCGGGCCATGGAGATCCGTGCGGCACGAATGAAGGCCAAGGGCGATGGCGCCAGAGCGAGCCGTTTCCTCCTTCGGGATCCCGAGGACCGCAGCCATTACCGTTCGATCCAGCTCTTCACGGACAACGTGATGGATCCCGCCCTGCCCTCCACGTATGCCTTTATCGACACGGTGCTCGACCATATCCAGGCCCTCTACAAGGAAGCCGGAGCCCCCCTTCGAACCATCCACATGGGTGGGGACGAGGTGCCCGAGGGCGCCTGGAAGGCCTCGCCCGCTTGCCAGTCGCTGGCGAAAACCCTGGGACTGCGCAGCACGGACGACCTATGGGGCGTGTTCTACCGGCGCCTCCACGAGCAGCTGAAGGCTCGCGGTCTCAGTCTTTCAGGATGGGAGGAGATCGCCCTCAAACCCAATCCAGACGGCAAACCCCGCCTGATTCCGGATGCCAGCACCGCTGGTCGCAACTGGAACATCTACGTCTGGAACAACGTGGTGGGCTGGGGCAGCGAGGATCTCGCCTACAAGCTGGCCAACGCCGGGCACAAGGTGGTGCTCACCCCCGTTTCCAACCTCTACCTGGACATGGCGCCCGAACCGGACCCCAGGGAACCGGGCCAATACTGGGGCGGTTTCGCGCCCCTCGATGCGCCCTTTCGGTTCCTGCCGCTCGACTTCTACCGGAACGCCTTCGCAGACGCGAATGGCATCCCTCTCGGCCCCGAAGCCTTCAAGGACAAGGTTCGGCTGACGCCCGAAGGCGCCCGGAACATCCTGGGCATCCAGGCCTGCCTTTGGACAGAGACCGTTCGGGACGACGCAACCCTGGAGCACCTGATGCTGCCCCGACTTTTCGGCGCCGCAGAGCGGGCCTGGGCTCCCGAACCCGCCTGGTCGACCCCGGCGGATTACCAGAAATCCTGGAACGCGTTCGTCCGTGCCCTCGCCACCCGGGAACTCCCACGCCTCGATCGGGATACAACTCCCTGGAACTACCGCATCGCCCCGCCGGGGCTCCGCCTCGATCGCGATGGTGTTCGCGTCAACCACGAACTGCCGGGTTTGACATTGCGGTACACCACCGATGGCAGCGAGCCCGATGCCCGCAGTCCAAAGGTCACCGGCCCCATCCAGACCAAGGGCAGCATCCGCGCGGCGGCGTTTGACACCCGTGGCCGGATGGGGCCCAGCGCCCAGCTGATCGTGAAATAGACAGCACCTGTCCGGAATCTCCCGTTCGGCATCAGCCTTTCGCCTGTCCCAACACGATCCGTGTTTCGGGCCCTTCGAGGCCGTGCCGTTTGAGGCTCTCTCTGCGAACACGAACATCCGCCTGCCGGAGCAGGTCCATCACGCCCACCGCCTGGGCGTGGGTCTGATCACCGTCCACCTTGAGAATGACCTTGCGGTACTGGATCGGCTGCCGGAGAAGCACTGGGACCAGCTGCTCCACCAGCTGGGTACGTTCGACGGGCGCCTGTTGCAAGAGCAACCTGCCCTCCCGGTTGAGGGTCACGACGAGGGCATCAGGTTTCGTTTCTCCCCCGGTCAGGGGCGCAGGCTGGGGAATCGCCGACTCCAGCACCTTGCTGAGACTGGGCACCATGATGATGAAGACGATCAGCAGCACGAGCACGATGTCGATGAGGGGCGTGATGTTGATATCGGAGCGGACGGAGCGGGCGGTGGGGCTCATGACGTTTCTCCTCGAGGTTGGGCAGTTTCGGGATCTCCTTGCACGATTTCTCATTCAAGGTAGGCCGAGGGCCGGGCGCAGCTTGCGCGAGGTCTGGCCAGCATGCAAAAGCGCCCGCAGAATCAAGGTTCCGCGGGCGTCAGCATGGGTCCCAAAGAGCGTTTGCCCAAGGTTGCGCCGCGCTTCTCCCGAGGCAAGGCCCTGCGGATGAAGTTACAGACTCATGAAGGAAAGGCCCACCACGGCACCATCTGCGCCCCGCAGGACAACTTCTGTCGCGTCTTCGTCATGCGATGTCCTGCCACAATGGGCCCGCCGAACGAAAGGATCCCATGCGCCACCTTCTGTTTTCCGCCCTCGCCGCCTGCTCCCTCCTGGCCGCCCCGCCCATGTGGCAGAGCGACCTTTCAGTGGCCCGGCATCAGGCCATGAAGACCCGCACCCCCGTCCTGCTACTCTTCACCGGCTCCGAGTGGTGTCCCTACTGCATCCAGCTGGAGAAGGAGGTATTCAGCACGCCCGCGTTCGCAGCCTGGGCCGAAAAGGCCATCCTCGTAAAGCTGGACTATCCCGCCAGGACCGAACGCAGCCCGGAAAAGTTGGCTGCCAACAAGCCCTTGGCGGATCTGGTGGCGCTCAAGGAGGCCTACAAGGTGCCGGGTTTCCCCACAGCGATCTGGCTGGATGCGGATGGCCAGGAGTTGGCCCGGACCATCAGCTACAAGAAGGGCACCGGCCCCAAGGCCTACCTGGCCCAGTTCCCGCGGCCCAAGGTGAAGTAGCTCAAGCCCCATTCACAGAGAAGGCCAGCCACAGGGGCTGGCCTTCTCTGCATGTGCGAGGGCTGCGCCACACGAAGCTGCCTCTATTCCTTGGTCACGAAACTGCCGCCCCAGATCGCCTGGTTGTCCCACTGCTGGAAGGCACGGGTGAAGGCCTCCATGTCCTTCCCCGTGACCCTGCCCACGGGCGTGACGAAGTAAATGACGGTCACGCGGATGGGTTCCTCCGCCCGCTGTCCGCGCCAGCCAGCGCCGACGAAGTAGCCGCCTTCGGTGTCACCTGTGCCGATGGCCACCTTGGAGAGGCCCGCCCGCTCCTCCTTCGCGACCTTCATCGATGCCCCTTTGGAGGCATCCGAAGTGACCCCGGGGGTGAACTGCGCGACGCCCACGACCGATGGAGCCGCCATGGGCATGGCGTCATAGAGCACGCCTTCGCTCATGGTCACGACCTCACAGGCGCGTCCCATCGGAGGCGTGCCCATCTGGCTCGTCTGGAGCCCACGGACGTTTCGCTTCAGGGGGATCTGGATCAGGTAGTAGCGCTGCACGTCCACATCCATACCCTTGGCTTTCAACTCACGCTCCAGGCGCAGCAAGTCCTGCCGATCCTCGGCGCGGCTCGCGGTAAAAGGTGCCTTGGACCCATTTACGTTGGCATAGAGCAGTTGGTGGTTGCCTGGTCCCACGGTGGCGTCCGAGCTGCCCTCGATGACATCCGTGATGACGAAGTTCGTGGAGCCGTAGGGGAAGATGCTGAAGGTGAAGGCCGCGCGAGGCGGCACACCCTCCGGCGAGGCGCCGCGCATCTCACGACTGGGCACAGGCACCACCGCGAACTGGTTGGAGACGATGACGTTCCGATCCCGGGTCTGGGAGGTGAGCCCCAGCTCATGAAGCCGCTGCGGCAGGGTCTTCTCCACCGTGCGGCCGTATTCCTTCACATGCACCTTGATCTTCTCGCTGGGCACCATCAGCACCTTGTCCCGGAAGTTCCCGTCCCGGCGCACGCTGAGGGCCAGTCGGGCGGACTGCGGATCCGCTTCGTGTTCCCGCACCCAGATCCCCACGTCGCTGATGCGGTCGCCCCACACGCTGTTGGCGTGCCGGCCGATGTCCTCCCAGCTGATCTTCACGGGATGGAAGCCCGCGCGATTCACCTGCTGCATGAAATCAGCCTGGTGCCAGAGGTTGGTCGTCTCCTGGAAGTAGGCATGCCAGCTGGGAGGCGGAACGCGAGGTTGATCCGGTGCAGGACGCCGCCCCATCAGCTCACCCACGACGGTCACCACGCGTTTCAGGGAGGCGGGATCCGTCCCCAAACCTAGATCCCGAGCAATCTCCACCGCGGCGAAGTCCACCTTGCTGTTGCCGAGACCGTGGCTGCGGGCCTCCCGCAGGGCCAGCAACACGTTGGCCCGGATGCCCGCGGCCTCTGCGCCGTTCATGGGCCTCCCCTGACGAGCGAAGGCGGCCTGAATTTCGGCATCGGTGGGATCCGCGGTACGGACCTGGGGAAAGCAGCCAGAGGTCCACGGCGCGGCGCCGGTGAGCCCAGCGGTCAGGAGCAGGAGAGACAGGGCGTGTCGCATCGTTCACCTCACAAAGGCATCTGCCTGCGAGGGAATGCCGGAGGGAGGGAATCCCTTTCAGAGAAAAGATGCGCCTCTCGAAAGATCTATTTCGACGTTACGGAAGCATGGGCTCGCTCCATGGCCCTCTTCCTGGTGGCCGCTGCCCTGAACTGAACACCTGATCCGCCAGGAATCGGAAGGATGCGGGGGAATGCCCATCCTGTTTCCAATCGAAGCTCAGAAAGGAATGCCGCCCGGAGGTGTACGATTCAGGCATGGCCCGTGTTCCTTCCGCCCTCTTCCTGGCCGGCTTTGCCGTCATCCCTGGCCTCGCCAAGCCCACTCGGCCCGCCAAGCCGGTGAAACGCCCCAACATCCTCATCGTCCTGGCGGATGACCTCGGGGCGCGGGATCTGGGGATCGACGGCAGCACGTTCCACCGCACGCCGAACCTCGACGGCTTGGCCAAGGAAGGTGTGCGCTTCACTCAGGCCACCGCCGCCAGCCCGGTGTGCAGCCCCAGCCGGGCAAGCCTGTTCACCGGGCGCCATCCGGCGCGCCTGGGCATCACGGATTGGATCGGCGCCACGCCGGTCCGAAAGGCGGTCTCGACGCCGGAAAACGTCAGTGTGCTGCCGGAGGAGGCTCCGACCCTCGGGGAAGTCTTCGCCGAGGCGGGCTATCGCACGGGCTACATCGGCAAATGGCACCTGGGGGTGGGGGATGCCCATCCGTCGTTTCGAGGCTTCGGCTGGACCCATGCCGTGAATGGTGGCGGTCAGCCCGCCACCCACTTCGCCCCCTTTCAAGGCCAGGAAAAGGGGATCTGGGACGTGCCGGACTTGGAGGACAGTCCTTCGGAGAGCTATCTGGCGGACCGCCTCACGGAAGGCGCCAAGACCTTTCTCGATCAGGAAGATGCCAAGCCCTTCCTGCTCGTGCTCTCCCATTACGCGGTCCACACGCCCCTCCAGGCGCCTGTCGCGGTCGTGGAAGAGCAGAAGCAGCGGGCTTTGGCGCTGCCTCCCCTTGCCGATCCCGTAATGGAGGATCCCGCGGGCGCCTTCACCCGACACCGCCAGGACCATCCCACCTACGCGGCGATGGTGGAGAACCTGGACGCCAACGTAGGCCGACTGCTGGGCCACCTGAAAGCCAAGGGCCTCGACAAGAGCACCGTGGTGGTCTTCCTGAGTGACAACGGCGGGTTCAGCACCCTGGAGCGCCGAGGCCAACCGCCCACGTCCAATGCCCCGCTCCGGGCGGGCAAGGGCTCGCTCTTTGAAGGCGGCCTGCGGATCCCCCTCATGCTGCGTGGGCCTGGCATTCCTAAAGGCAAAGCCCTGGTGAGCCGTGTCGGCACCTCCGACCTCATGCCCACGCTGCTGGAACTGGCGGGCCTGCCCCTGCGGCCCGAAGTTCACCTGGATGGCCAGAGTTTCACCCAGGTCTTCAAGGGCAAGCCCCTTCCGCCCCGGGATCACTTCTGGCACTACCCCCACTACCACGGCTCCGGCAGCCGCCCCGGCAGCGCTGTGCAGAGCGGCAGCCTGAAGCTCATTCAGAGCCTGGAGGACGACTCCTGCCAGCTCTATGACCTGTCCAAAGATCCCGAGGAACGCCAGGATCTCGCGTCCCAGCGCCCCAAGGACGTGGCACGTATGCAGGAGCTCCTCGATAAGTGGCGGAGCGACGTCAAAGCACCCATGCCTGTAAAAGCCCGGTGAACGGTCGCCCAGTCACTTCCGGTCTCCAGACGGAAGCAGGGCCTCCAACTGACTCACCAAGCCGTCAAAGGTGCCCATGGCCCGGGCCACGCTGGCGGGATCTGCGAGGTCCACACCCGCAGCCTTCAGCAGTTCCAAGGGCGGTCGGCTCGAACCCGCCTTGAGGAAGGCCACATAGCGGTTCGCGGCTTCGGGACCGCCCTTCTCCACCTGATCCACGAGGGCAAGGGACGCCACGGAGGCGAGCACCAGCTTGTAGCCCCGCCAGGTGTCGAAGAAGGTGGCGGGGTAGTTCCAGGCGCTCTGCTCGTGTTCCGCGACCTTCACAACACCCTGCCCGTGACCGTGGTAATCCCGTGCGATGGTGAGGTGTCGTTCGTTGAGCCAAGACGCCGTGAGGGTGCCTCCCTGCTCCACATGGGCGTGCATGGCCAGCTCCAGCTCCGCCACCCGGGCGTCGAAGATCAGCAGCGTGCAGAGCCGTTCCAGAACTTCCTCGAGAATGGCGCGCTTCCGCGCAGGTTCCTTCGTCGTCCCCAAGAGATGGCGCACCAGCAGGATCTCGTTGAAGGTGCTGGGCACCTCCGTCAGCAGGTAGGCCGGCTCCGCGGTGGCATATGGCTGACGCCGGTCTGAGAGGTGGTACTGCATCCCATGGCCAAGTTCATGCGCCAGCGTGAGGCAGTCAAAGAAGGAGTCACGATAGTTCAGCAGGGCGTAGGGATGCACCCCAGGCACTGAGGTCAGAGAGCCGCCTCCGACCTTGCCAGCATGCCCAAAGGCATCCACCCAACGATCTTGGAAGGCCTGCTTGGCCAAGGCGGCGTATTCCGGCCCCAGCACGCTGGTGGAAGCCTTAAAGAGGCTCTGTGCCTCCTCGTAGTCGAAACGCAACCTGACTTCAGGGAAGAGGGGTTGGTTGAGGTCGTGGGCAGAGGCCTCCGCCAGCCCCAGAATCCGTTGCTTGAGCTTGAGGTAGCGATGGAAGGGTCCGAGGTGCGCCCGCACAGAAGCGAGAAGGCTGCGGGCCACCACCGGATCGAAATCGTGGGGGAAGCACTCGGCGGCGAGGGCATCGGAATGGTTCCGCATCCGGGCCTCGAAGACATCCCGCTTCACGCAGGTATCCAGGAGGGTCGCGAAGGTCTGTTCCAGAGGTTTCAGATCCGAGACCATGGCTTCCGCAGCGGCCCGGCGCTCAGCGGGATCCTTGGACGCTACGAATTTCCAGTAGGTCGGACCGTCCAGAGGCACACGCTGGCCGTCGGGACGCAAGATCATCCGCGGCGGCAGCTCCTGGCTCTGTAGGGTCATGGCCGCATCTCGGGCTCCACCGGAGAAGCGGGCCGCCTCGGCGAGGACCCGCTCGCCCTCCTCCGATAACACATGCCCCGTGCTTCGGATGGCCCGATCGAACCAGGCGCGGTAGGCCCCGAGCTCCGGGATCTCCCGCATGCGTTGCTCAAGGGTGGGGCGCCCGAGCTTGCGGAGGCTCGCGTCCCGAGCGGCCACCATCTGACCGAAGGCGATAGACAGCGGAGCGACCGAGCCTTGAAGGTCCCGGAAGACGGGTGAGGCGACGTTCGTCTGGCCTTGGAGGGCAGCGTAGCTCTCTAGGCGGCTGATCCGAAGACCGAGGTCCTGGAACCGCTTCAGGCCCTCGGTCATGGTCCGAGCGGAATCGGTCCAATGACCGAGGCTGGTTTCCAAGGTTTTGAGCAACTCGCCGGTCTGCGAGAAGTCGATCCGCCAAGCCTCTACGCTCGGGTACAGGTCCTCGATCCGCCAGCGGTGGGCCTCCGAAATCTGGTCCCGGGTCTTCTCGGGAGGAGGGTTCTGGGCGACCAGCGAAGCCAAGGGCAACCATGCCCACAAGAAGTATCGAAACATCGAGGACCCCATCTTCAGTGGCGCGGTTTCATCTCCCACAGGACGTTCACGATCACCCAGCGCCCTTCGATTCGGGAGACATGCAGGTAGTCAATCCAGTCTGTGGCAGTGACTTTCACCGTGGCGGCGTTGCCGTAGACATCCAGGATCTGAACGTCCTTCTGCTGGCGGTCCTTCGGCGTCTGGCGCCCATAACCCGCCTTCGTGAGGGCCACCAGCTTCTCGGCTCCCATGTGCTCGAAGCGCCCCCTGCCATCAGGCGTCGGCATTACGACACGTTTGGCGAGGTCGGGATGGAGCGCACGCTGCATGCGGGCGGCATCACCGTCGTACCAGCCCTCGATGTAGTCGAGGGCCGTCGCCTGGATGGCCTGACGGGTGGCCTGATCCAGAGGCGGAGCTTGAGCTAGGACCGAAATCGAAAAAAGGCCTGCGAGCAGGGATTTCATGACTGGACTCCTCCCGCCCAAGGCGGCGCAACGCGTGAATCAATCATCTACGCGAGATTCCGAAGTCGGCTGAGTTTCACCGCGGTACGAACTGCCAAAGGTCCCGCAGTCCCTGCATGGCCGCGTCGTTGCCGAGGCCGATATACCCCTCCGAGCCGATGGCGAAGCCCACCGCCATGCCTCGCCCCGCACCGGGCAGATCGGCGCACCGGGTCCAGGCCTCCGTGGCCGGCTCATAAGCCCACACATCCACGGGTAGCGCCATGGGCGGCGTGACCGTCTGCACGCCCAAGCCCATGTATCCCCGGTTGCCCAGGCTGAAGGCGAGGGCGAAGGCCCGGGCCGCCCCAGGGAAGTCCGCCTTGCGGGTCCAGGCGTCGGAGGCAGGATCGTATTCCCAGAACGTCTTGGTGGGCGCGTAGGCGCTGCCCGCGAGATTACCGGTGCCCACATAGCCCTTGGCCCCCACCACGAAGCCAGCGGCCGTCATGAAGGCCTCACCGGGGAAATCCTGCTTGCGGGTCCAGGTATCGGCGGCGGGATCGAATTCCCAGACGTCCTTGTGACGCACCGAGCCCGCACCTCCACCCACCAGATATACGCGCGCACCGATCACGAGGGTGGTGGGCAGCACCCTACCCTTCCCCGGAAAATCGGCCTTTCGTGTCCAGGTTTCCATCCCAGGATCAAAGGCCCACACATCCTTCAGGAGCGCGTCGCCATCCGTCCAGCCCAGGGCGACGTAACCCTTGCCCTGGACGGAAAACCCGCTGGCATCCGCCCGCCGCCCCCCCGGGAAATCGCCCTTGGCCGCCCAGGTGCGGGTCGCGGTGTCGAACTGGTGCGTCTGAGCTCCAACCCGATTGCCATCGGTGCCTCCGACGAGGAGCGCCCGGGTGCCGAGCACGAAGGCCGCAGAGCCCTGAGGCGTGCTGCCCGTGAAGCCCGGCAAGGCGGTCCAGGAGGCTGGCTGCGGAGGGTAGATGGTCGGGCCCACGGCTGTGGTGCCGCCGCCTCCACCACAGGCCAGCATCAGCATGGGGAGTGCAAAGGACGCAAAGTAGATGCGCTTCATGGCCGACCTCCGGATTGGGATGGGATGTGAAAGTCAGCCTACGAAGACATCGACCCCAGCACAGAGGCGTTGGGCCGGTTGGAACAGGGAATGGGATGGAGGGGGCTCCCAGCGGGATGGGGGTGCATTTCAGCACATGAGAGCCCCCACTTCATCGCGCCACCAGCGGGTGGGAGCGTATCTTTCGCACCTTGCCCTGAGCCAGTTCCGGTCGGTTCGACCGGACCCATACCGGAGGGTGGGACAGGCTGCGCAGGATGTGGTCCGAAACCTGGCGTCGGAGGGTCAAGGACGGTTCCCAGGCGCCTACCGGTTGGGCCTGGTAGGCAGGCAAGGGGCGTCCGGCCTCCGTCTGGTTCAGCGCTCCGGCAACCCGGACGGCATGGATGTCCGTGCGGTTCGTGAGACTGCCCGTGGTGCGGGCGAAGAAGGCCAGGAAGCCATTCCCCTGGGACACGAGCCCCTGGTAGTCCCCCAGGAAGAGCCCCCGGGCATGGGGGGCAGTCGCCAGATTGAAGGGTTCGCAGATGACAGCCTCTGTCCAGTTCACGCCATCGCCGGAGCGGGCCAAGTAATAGCCCGTGGGAAGCGTCGCGGCATCCGCGGTATTCGTCCGGAAATCGTAGTACGAGATTCCGAAGGTGCCATCGGGCCGGTAGGCAATGCTGGGTGTGAAAGCGGTGTGTTGGTTGGAGGGATTCACCCGCACCGGGACCGTCCAGTGCAGGCCCCCATCCGTGGAACGGGAGAGGGCGATGCCATCCCGCAGCCCCCCTGAGAAGCGCGCGTCCTGCCACACCACAGCAATGGATCCATCAGGCCCAACGGCTGCCTGGGGCACGATGGAGCCATCTCGGACTTCTGTGCCGTTCTCTGGATCCCGAGCCCCCAAGGCGAGCAGCTCCGCAATCCGGACGGGGGCAGACCAGGTCACGCCACGGTCCGTGGAACGGATCGCCGCCACGGTGGCCAGGGTGGTGTTGGAAGGGCCCTCCTCCAGAAGGGTGAAGACATTGACCAGAGCTCCGGAAGGCAGCACGACGATGAGGTTGCCAATGGTCTGCCCCGAGAGGCCAGGGTCGAAGATGGGCCGGGCCGCCTCCCAGGTGGCGCCCCCATTCAACGTGCGAGCCAACATCGCCGGGCCGCCCCCGGAGTTCCCGAGCCGATCCCAGACGGCATAGACATAGCGGGCATCCCCGGGATCCGCAGTCAGGGTGTTCTTGTCATTGAAGGCACTGGCACCATCCAGAATCAGAGGCGTCGCCCTCGACCAAGCACGCCCCCCGTCCGCGGAGCGCGCCACCAGCATGGCGTTGGCATCACCCGCGGTGGAAAGGGACATGGCGTAGGCCGTTCCATCCGGAGCGAAGCTGATCCAGGGATCCGTGGCGCGGTCGAAATCCCCACCGTTGGCCGCGTTTCCCCCCGCACACCGCGAGAAGGGCAGCGGCTGGACGGTCCAGGTCAGGCCGCCATCTTGCGATACGCCCACCGCCAACCCCTGGGCCGATCCATTCGACCAGCGGTCCTGCTGCCACACCCCAATGACGTCCTGAGGATTCAGGGGATTCACCGCCACACAGGGTTCGACCTCTGAATCCGTGAACAGGGTGCCGGCCTGGCCGGGAACACAGTTCAAAACCAGAGGCGAGCGACCCGAGACGAGCCCCGCCACCGTGGGTGGAGGGGGTGGCGGCGTAACGCCTCCGCCTCCCCTCGAGCACCCCAGAGCAGCAAGACTTCCGAGTACGAGCACAGCGCAAAAGCGGGGTGTATTCATGGGCGATGTCCTCAGGGGTTGGCGAGAAGGCAAGGGAGAATTCCCGCAGCATATCCAGATGGGGTAGACGCCCCGACAAAGCTCGAAAAGGGATTCATCGGTTGTATCCCGGGATTGCATCCCATCTACGCCCTTGCGGGATCGAGGTTCGGCCCGAAGGGATGAGTCGCCCGAGGGATGGGCCGAAATCACGCTGGGCCGGGACCGACGCTTGCCAGCACGGGGCCGGCAAGGCCGATGCTCCATAGGGTCCCTACGCCATTTCTGGGATCGTGGGAAAGCGCAGAAAGGATCCTGCCGGTGAAACCCTTGTCACCCATGTCACCCCCGACCCCGCTGACGGCTCCCAGGCGCCTGCGGAATGCGCTGCTGCTCATGCTCGGCGCCTTCGGGATGGCTGGCCTGGTGGGTACCGAGACCTTCCTGAGAAAGCAGCCGCCCCACACCCTGGAGGACTGGCAAACCATCGTCTTCAACACCGGCTTCTACTGGACGCCCTGGATCATCCTCATGCCACTGGTCTATCGGCTCGCCTGCCAGTGGCGCCTCGACCGGCGGCTCACCTCCCGGAAAGTCCTGGTGCATGTCGTCGGGATGGCCTTGATCCTGGCAGCCCACCTGTTGCTGATGACCCTGCTGCCCCTGTTCTGCCAATGGGTGATCTACGACATCCCCGCAGCTTGGCTCTGGAAGGCCTGGCTCAAATACCCCGTACACCTGCGCCTCAGCTGGGTGGCATCCAGCCTCTACATCTACCCCATCATCGTGGTGCTGGCGTCGGCCGTGGAATATCGCAAAGAGATCAGGGCCCGCGAGATTCAGGCCGCCCGCCTGGAGGCCCGACTGGCCCAAACCGAGTGGCAGGCGCTCAAGAACCAGCTCCACCCTCGATTCCTGTTTCAGGCCCTCAAGGGGATCTCCACCCTGATGCACCGGGATCTGGAAGCGGCAGAACACATGTTGGACTTGCTTGCAGACCTGCTCCGGCGCTCGCTCCGGGAGTCCTCCCTCCAGGAACTGCCACTCCACCAGGAAGTCGCCTTCGTCACCCAATACCTCGACATCGAGCGACTCCGACTCGGAGGTGATCTTCGAGTGGAAGTCCTGATCGACGCGGACTGCGCGGATGCCATCGTTCCTCACCGCATCCTCCAGCCCCTGGTGGAGAACGCGGTCCGCCACGGCCTCGAACCCTTCAACGGCCGTGGCCTCGTGCGACTGCGCGCCAGCAGCGAGGATCACGACCTCCACCTCCAGGTCTCAAACGGAGCACCAGCCTCTCCAGGATGGCGGGAAGGCGCGGGTCTGACGGGCCTCCGCGCTCGACTCGCGCAGCTCTACCCGAACCGCACAGCCATGGCCTTCGACCTGCAGGATGGCTTCGCCGTTCATCTCAAGCTGCCCTTGAAGGTCTCCCGGAATACCACCTCCGATCCAGGAGGCACCGCGTGAGATGTTCCCTTCGGGTCGACACAACCTTGGGGCGGGTCCTCCGCCTTGCACTCGTGTTCCTGCTTCTCAACCTGGGGAACGGGCTGCGGAATCTGTATGGAGCCCAGGACAGCCTCCCCGACCGCTCCTTCGCCGAGGCCGTGCTCGTGTCCACACCCCTGTGGATGAGCTGGTTTCTGCTCACACCCGCCATCGTGGGGTTCCTCCGGCGAAATCCCCTAGAAAGCAGTCCCAGCCCTGCCCTCATCGGCCGACACATCCTTGCCATGCTGGTCTTCCTGGCCCTGCATCAGCCCCTGCTCATGGCCGTGTTTGGCATCGTTCGAATCACCTTGTTCGGCGACACCCTTGAGTGGGTCTGGGGCTTCTTCTTCAGGGAACGGCTGATCCTGCACGCAGCCTACATCGTGCGAGACCTGAGCATGTATCCGGTCATCCTCGGTGTGGCCGCCGCCGTGGAGGCGGGCCGAAACCTGCGGCGCCAAGCCCTGCGCTCCTCCCAACTGGAGGCTCAACTCACCCGGGCGGAACTCCAAGCGCTGAAGAGTCAGCTGCATCCCCATTTCCTTTTCAACGCTCTCAACGCCTGCTCGACCCTCATGCGCACGGACCTCGTCGCTGCGGAACGGATGCTGGACCTGCTGGCGGACCTCCTGCAAAGCACCCTGCGGGAGTCTTCCATACAGGTGGTCCCGCTCCACCGGGAGCTTGCCTTCGTGCAACGCTACCTCGACATCGAGATGGTGCGATTCTCCAACCGCCTGACTGTGGAGGTGGATGTGCCGCTAGAAGTCCAGGAGGCCCGAGTTCCGCACCTGATCCTGCAACCTCTGGTCGAAAATGCCATTCGACACGGAATCAGTCCCAAGGTCGGCCCCGGCAGATTGCGCATCGTGGCCCGCGTCGAGGGCGACCTTCTCCGACTCCTCGTGCAGGATGACGGCGTGGGCCCGGGCGGCGCGCGATCCAGGGACAGCAGGGGTGAGGGCGTCGGGCTCTCAAACACGCAAGCGAGGCTGAACCAACTCTATGGCACCCATGCCACCCTGGCCTGTGGTGGCGTCACTGGGGGTGGGTTCGAAGTGAACCTGAGCCTTCCCCTGCGCTTCACCGATGATCCAGGAGCCTCCTCATGACCCTGCGGACCTTGATCGTGGATGACGAGCCTCTGGGGGTGAAGGGCGTTCGCACCCTGCTCCAGGACGAGGCGGATGTTGAGATTGTGGGGGAGGCCCTGGACGGCCCCGCTGCGGTGCGAGCCATCCGTGAACTCCGCCCGGATCTGGTGCTGCTGGACGTCCAGATGCCGGGATTGGATGGCTTCGAGGTCTTGGAGGAACTCACGGATACCGAGATGCCCCTGGTGATCTTCGTGACCGCCTTTGACCACTACTCCTTGCAGGCCTTCGCGGTGCATGCCCTGGACTACGTGCTGAAACCCATCAGTCGCCCGCGGTTCAAGGAAGCTGTGGCGCGCGCCCGCACCACCTTGGCCGAGCGTGGCCAGCGGGATGTGAATCGCCGCCTCATGGCCCTTTTGGAGGACGTCGAGCAGCGGCGCAGCAGCCTCGACCGCTTCGTGGTGCGGGACGGCGAGCGGATCCTGTTCCTGAAGTCGGAGGAAGTGGAAGCCATCGAGGCCACGGGCAACTATATGCACCTCTACCGCGGCAGTGCCTCCCACATGATCCGGGAGACCCTCGGAACCCTGGAGCAGCGCCTCGACCCTCGGCGTTTCCTGCGCGTGCACCGCTCGTGGATCGTCAACGTGGCGTGCATCCAGGAGATCCACACCCCGGATGGCGGCTATTTGATCCACACAGTCGGAGGCACCAAGGTACCCGTCAGCAAGGGCTACCGCGAACGCCTGGATGCGCTGCTGGCGGATCCCTTGCCCAGGGGAGGCTGGCTCGGACCGTCCTAACCCTTCCCCAGGGGCGGCGCACGCTGCGCACTTCATGGGACCGAGATCGTCCGCACCTTCCATGGCCTCCCGCAGGAGCACCGAGGCGCGTTCGACCTCCTCCGGCGGAGCCTCCACCAGGAGTTCTCGTGGACCAAGGGGCCCCCTCCGCGATCAAGAAGCGCAGCGAGGCAGGAGGGATCGGACAGCGCGGGGCGCTGTCCGATCGGGGGGTGGTCCGCAGGTCCTACTTCGTCGCGAGCCAGCTCGCGCCGCAGCGCACTTCCGCGGCCAGTTTCACACCCAGGGGACCGAGATCGTCCGCACCCTCCATGGCCTCCCGCAGCAGCACCGAGGCGCGTTCGACCTCCTCCGGCGGAGCCTCCACCAGGAGCTCGTCGTGGACCTGCAGCAGCAGGCGTGCCTGGAGGCCTTCAGACTGAAGGCTTCGATGGAGACGCACCATGGCCCGGCGCATGAGATCTGCTGCGGTGCCTTGGACGACCGTGTTCACGGCCTCCCGCAATCCCTGGGCCTTGAGTCCTGGGTTGGCACTCTCCAGTTCGGGAATGCGGCGGATGCGGCCCCAGGCGGTGCGCACCAGGGCTTCCTCCGTCGCCTTCGCCTTGGTGACCTCGATCCACTGGGCCACGGCTGGCATGCGCTCGAAGTACCGGGCGATGAACTTCTTGGCCTCTGAAAACGAGACTCCGATGTTGGCGGCGAGGGCAAAGGCACCCTGCCCGTACAGCAGGCCAAAGTTCACGGCCTTGGCAGCGCTGCGCTGCTCGCCGGTGACGTCCGCCATGGGGATGCCCATGACTTCGCTGGCGGTGCGCCGGTGGATGTCCTCGCCGGAATCGAAGGCGCCCTTGAGGATCGGGTCATCCGCCAGCGCCGCCACGACCCGCAGCTCGATCTGACTGTAATCGGCATCCAGCAGCACCCAGCCCGGCTCCGGTACAAAGGCCCCGCGGATGCGACGGCCTTCTTCCGTGCGTACCGGAATGTTCTGGAGGTTGGGATCGCTGGAGGCCAGCCGCCCCGTGGCCACGGCCGCCTGATGGAGCCGCGTGTGGACACGACCTGTCAAAGGGTTCACCAGCGTCGGCAGCGCCTCCACGTAGGTGCCCAACAGCTTGGCCATCTGGCGGTGCCGCAGCAGTTCCTGGGCGATGGCGTGCCCCTGCCCCGCCAGCTCCTGAAGCACTTCCTCGTCCGTACTGGGCGCCTTGGTCTTGCCCGTGGTCTTGATGACCGGCAGCCCCAACTTCTCAAAGAGGGTGCGGCCCAACTGGGTGGGACTGTTGAGGTTGAAGGACTCTCCGGCGATCTCCAGCACGGCGTCCCGCGCGCGATCCCGCTCGGTGCTGAAGTCCTTCTGCAGCTCCCCAAGCACCTTCACATCCACGCGGATGCCCGTGGATTCGAGATCCGCCAGCACTTCCACCAGCGGCAGATCCACTTCGGTGTAGAGCTTCATCCATTGGGGATCCACGAGGAGGGCCCGGAGCTTGTCACAGAGCTGGAGCGCCAGATCCGCATCCTCCGCCGCGTACTGCACGGCTTTGTCGAAGTCGGCCTCGTCGAAGCGCACCTGGGCTTTGCCCTTGCCCGTAACCTCCTCGAAAGCGATGGGCTTGAGATCCAGATGGCGCACGGACAGGTCGTCCAGGTTGTGGCGCAAGCGGCTGTCCACGAGGAAGCTGGCCACCATGCTGTCGTCCGCGATCCCACAGACGTTCAGCCCATGCCGACGCAGCACCTGGAGATCGTACTTCAGGTTTTGACCCACCTTCCCCACGGCAGCGTCGGTGAAGAGCGGCGCCAGCATGCGGCGCACGTCGGCAAAGGGCACGTTGCGGCCATCCAGGTAGGGCGCGATCTCCTCGAAGTAGGCCTCGGCGTCTCCTTTCAGGTCCAGCATCGCCTCCGGCAGCCCCGAATCTTCCAGCAGGCCAGGCAGCGCACCTTCCGCCTCGCTGGAGCGGGGCTTGAGGTGGGCAAGAGGAATGTAGAGCCCTTCGTTCGCCTTCCACGCGAGGCTGATGCCCACAACATGACCCCGAAGCGGGTCCAGGTTCGTCGTCTCGCAGTCGAGACCGAAGCGGCCTGCGGCGCGACAGGCGGCCACCGCGGCCTCCACATCCGCCAGAGACGCCGCGGCGCGGTAGGTGCGGTCGTTTTTGGGCGCCGTGGCCTTCGTCGTGAATTCCTTCGTGAGGCTCTCAAAGCCCAGCTGCTTAAAGGCGGCGCGCGCCTTGACGTCATCCACGCCGACGTAGGCCAAAGCCTCTGGCGTCACGGGCAGTGCCAACTCCGTGCGGATGGTGACCAGATCGCGGGTGAGGTCCAACCAGGTGGCCTCCTCGATCCCCGCCTTCTGGCGCGGCTTGAGCTGGTCCTTGGCTGCCAGAACGGCATCCAGGCTGCCGAATTTCTCCAGCAAGTCTCGGGCGCCCTTCTCGCCGATGCCGGGCACGCCTTTGACATTGTCTGACGCATCGCCCATGAGCGTGAGCACGCCCACCACCTGCTCGGGCCACACGCCAAATCGTTCCTTCACCCCTGCGCGATCAATCCAGACCTCACCGTCCTTGTTGTTGAGCACCTGGATTCCACCCTCGTCATCCACCAGCTGCAAAAGATCCTTGTCAGGGCTCACGATGACGGACTTCAGCCCCACCTTGGCCGCCTGCACGGCCAGGGTGCCCATCACGTCATCCGCCTCGAAGCCCGGCAGCTCCACGATGGGGATGTTGAGGGCCTCGATCATCTCCCGGATGAGCGGGATCTGCGGACGCAGGTCCTCCGGCATCTCGGCGCGGTTGGCCTTGTACTCCGGATACATCTCGTGCCGGAATGTCGGCTCCGGTCGGTCGAACACACAGGCCAGATGCGTCGGTTTGTGCTGCGCCACCAAGTTCAGCAGCATCCGCGCCATGGTCACCGCCGCCCCATTCTTCAGGCGAAGGTTGCCGTAATACGCCCGAAAAATGAGGGCAAAGGAATCGATCAGCCAGAGGCGAGGCTCAGACATGGGCCACCTCCATGCCGATCGCTTTGGAAACCGATTGAATGGGAGAAAAACAGGCGGTCTGATTCAGATAGGGTTCGGACATGCACACTCCGGTGCCCCAGTGTGCCATCCCGTTCCCCATCAGCGCTTCTGGGTGATCTTCACCTCAAACTGGTGAGCGCCGAAGACCACGATGGTGGCGTGGTCTTCGGGGTGATCCACCAGGTAGCCACCAGCGGCCCGGATGGCCTCGCAGCAGATTTCATAGATCTGCAGGTCCAGGGTCGGATCTTCGGGACTGTGGGGCGCGGTGAGCTTCCGGTGATCTGCCATGGGACACCTCCGAGAGGCAGGCGATCCACCCTCAGGCGTGGATCGCCTCCTGCCTCATCCATCGGCGGCTTTCCCATTGGCTCAAGGGTTTTCGGCAGGGATTTCCGCCGGAGCTTCTGGCGTCGCGAACAGGTTCCACTCGGGACCGAAGCCCGCCAGGAATTCCAGGGCATAGCAGCGGAAGAAAAGGCTCACAGGCAGGAAGAGGATGGAGCTGACCACCGGGAGCGCCCCGAGGCAGCAGGTGAGGCAGACCCCCAGCATGGTGATGATGCCCGCACCCATCTGGAGCGGGATGAGCATGAGTAGGAACCCGATGAGGCTCCCCATGCGGCCGGGCAGCAGGTCGTACCAGAACAGGCGCAACGCTTCCACGGGACCGGCTTGGGTCTTCCACATGACCGGCACAACGAAATGGTTGACCACGGCGTGGAAGGCCAGGAGGAAGAGCATCAACAGGCCCGTCACCCCGCATCCTCCGAAGAGGGCCACGGCGGCACGACCGTCGAAAGTCTCCGCCTGGATGGAGGGCCAGGCATGCCAGATCGAGAGTGCGATGGGCAGAATCACCACCAGCAGACTCAGCAGCCCCACCACAAAACGGAAAACGAAGAGCCGGTTTCCAGGCTCCCGACTTTCCCGCCACGTTGAGCCGACCTCACCCTGGTTGCGAATGGCGTTCAGCAACACCATGAACTGCCCCCGGCTGCTCAGCCAGGTAAGCAGGAGCCCTATGAGCAGCCCAACCACCACCACCGCAATGCCGATGGTAATGACCAGGGTCAGGTGTTCCTGGACCCAGGCCTGAGCCGTCTGAAGCTCTCCACCCATGTCCTTGCCACGGTTCGCCCACTGGGTTGGCAGGTTGAAGCCGCCCTCACCCAAGTGCGCCAGGAACATGCAGAATCCCAGCCCGACCCACTTTGAGAAGTCGAAGGGCTTGAAGCAGATGCGTTCGACATGGCCGAATGCACGGGAGATGGGTTCCACCACCGGGATGGACATGAGGCCTCCAGAAGACATGCGAATCGATATCCATCATGGAGCCTGAGGCCGCTGCAGGCATAGCCATGAAGGTCCGGTGGTTAGGTCCTGACCATGCGTGCCACAGACAGCAATCCTGAATGGAGCCGCTCCGATGTGCGCAGCCATCCCATGGGCTGAAAGTGCCAACCCGAGGCCGCGGAGACGCGGCGTCATCGCAATTTGATACCTATCACCAAGTTTCCTTTAATCAGCTATATGCAGTAATATTTAAGACAGGAACGAGGCCATTGAGATCGCAGAGATTGCCCGGGCACAGCGGCCCAGATCCTGCATCAGAAACCCCGAGCCTGGAGGCTGTCATGCCGGACATCGTGGCCAGTGAAAATATTGAGGCCCAGGAGCGCCCACGGCAGCCGTGGGACGTGGACCACGAACTGCGCCAGCGGCTCATGCCTCGCGGCGAGGATCCCTATCAGCCCGATCCTTACGCCTAGAACGCCAAAGCGAACCAGTCCACGGTCGACACCCTTCGCATCCGGCGCGAGACCAGACGCTGCGACGCGGCATTGCCTTGAAGCACCCGCGCGCAGGGGATCGCACCGGACTCCACCTGGAGTCGAGCGAGCACGTCCCCCAGCAGCCACGCGAATCCACGCCTCCGGAAGGCCCCCTTCACATGGAGATAGCCCATCGTCCCATCCACCTGGATGAGTTCCCAGGCCACCAGTTCTCCTTCTTCCGTGCGCAACGCCACGGAGTTCCGCTGAAGGATGGCCTCCTGAATCTCGCGCAAGGACGCCGGGTTGCGATAGGGATGATAGGCATCGATCTCCGTCGCATCCTCGAGCCGGATCCGATCGAGCTGAAACCCGACTGGAAGCTCTACGTGGGCAGGAATCGGGGTGGCGCGCACAAAGAAATCGCAGGCATTTCGCCAGAGCACGGGCATTCCACGGGCACAGGCAGTGGCGTAGTAGGCGGCATCCACCCCCGCGAAAACCAAGTGTCGATGCCCGAACGCGCGAGCCTGAACTAGGATTTCATCCAAGGTGAATCCATACGCCATGCAATAGGCCCCATCGAACAGCAGGCACTTCGTGGGTTGATGCGGATCATCCAGGACGACGTGCGAATCGGCATGGTGCTTCAGCCGCATCCGACCCGCGTAGGTCGCCAGACCACCCGCCTCCAGGAACGCCTCCGCCGCCGCCTTCATGGCCCGAAATGCCCCCCTCCAACATTGCCATTCAGCCTAGCGCAGGGTCCTCGTGCTTCAGCGCCTCGATCTCCGCGATGAGCGCGTGCACATCGTTGCGCTCGTGCAGCTTCTGGCGGAACTTCGCACCTCCGGGGATGCCCTTGGTGAAGAGGCCGCCAATCTTCTTGATCTTGTGTAGCGCCTCCCGCTCCTCCAGCAGTTCCAGCAGCAGCGCGAAGAAGCGCAGGCAGGCGTCGATGCGCATATTGGGCGTGACGATGAAGTCCGGCTCCATGATCTGCCTAAAAATGAAGGGATTGTACATGGCACCCCGCCCGATCATCACGCCCGCACAGCCGGTTTCCTGCACCATCCGATAGGCGTCTGACGCTTCCACCACATCGCCGTTACCGATGATGGGGAACGGCGGCGCAGCCTCCACCGCGCGGGCGATGAGGCTCCAGTCCGCGTGCCCCTCGTACTGCTGAGCGCGGGTGCGGGGGTGGATGGCTAGGGCCTGCACGCCTTCGTCCGCGAACATCTTCAGGAAATCGAGGTACTCCTCACGCGCCTTCTGGCTCGCGTCCCAGCCTGCGCGCATCTTCACCGTGAAGGGGACGTGGATCGCCTTCACCATGGCCCGCACACAGTCCCTCGCAAGGGTGATGTCCCGTAGGAGGGCAGACCCAGCGCCACCTTTGGTCACGTTGCTAGCGGGGCAACCCATGTTGAGATCGATGATGTCGGCGCCCGAGGCCTCCGCCAGGGCGGCAGCCTCAGCGAGCCGCACAGGTACTGAGCCAGCGATCTGCACGGCGTAGGGGCGTTCGCCCTCCGCCGCCAGCATGGCCTCCGCCTTGCGTGCCTTGCGCAACAAGGCCTCACTGCTCACCATCTCGGAGACCGTGAGCCCGACGCCGCCCAGTTCGCGGATCATGCGCCGAAAGGGCTGATCCGTGATCTCGTGCATGGGAGCCATCACCAGCGGGCGATCCACCCGATGTGGGCCGATATAGAAGGGGTCATGCGGAAATGCCAAGGGTCACCTGATGCCAATCCCATAGATTACCGCTGCTGATGGCGGGACCGAAGGCGCAAATCCGCCCTTACCACCAGGTCCGATCCAGCTCTCGTTGGAGTTTCCGGGTCCGGGCTTCCAGAACCTCATCCAGGGCTCTCGGATAGGGCACGCCAAGCTGACCGGGAAAGGCATCCACCCCGGCATGCGCCAGGGCCCGGTAGAAGACCACATGCTGAATGTAGGCCTGCAGCTGCTCATCCAGCTCCGCATCGAAGGGCATGCGATGGCGCTGTGTGCAGACGATCTCCATGATCTCCTCGTGGTTCTTCAGGACTTGCTCCTGCACATAGGCCGCCACCACTTCGCCCCTGGGCACCTCCTCGTCCTGCCCCGCCACGATGAGTGGCCAGATGGGAGCGTTCTCCTGCAGCCGGGTGAGGATGGGATAGCAGAAGAGGCTCAAGCGCTCCGTCAAAGCTTGCCGTTTCCGACGCTGACGATCCACCAGCGCCTCGATCAGCAACTTCGAGACATAACCGATCGCCGCGATCAACGCGGGCAGACCGAGGGACGCCAGGGATTCCATGAATGAACCTCCAAACGGATGACGGAATGGCCTACCGTATCGGATTCCTGCCCCCATGAATGTGGAATTCGATGGAGTCGCACCCGCTGCTGGCGGCATCCAAGCTGTCATCATGAACCGCACCAGGGCCTGGTCCCTGGCCGCAAGGAGGATGAATGACGCTTCACATGCTCGGCCCTGGCAAGCAGAGCCCCAAGATCGTCAACGCGGTGATCGAGATCCCCTACGGCTCGCGCATCAAATATGAAATCGACCACATCACCAGTCTGGTGAAGGTGGATCGGGTGCTCTACTCGCCCCTGCACTATCCGGCCGAATACGGATTCATCCCCCATACCCTGGCCCCCGATGGTGACCCGGCGGACATCCTCGTGCTCATCAGCGGCGCCACCTATCCCGGCGTGATCGTGGAGGCCCGCCCCATCGGCGTGCTTCGCATGACCGACGACAAGGGCAACGACGACAAAATCCTGAGCGTGGCCCTCGACGACCCCAACTATCACCATGTTCACGAATTGAAAGACTTGGCTCCCCACTTGCTGCGGGAAGTGGAGCACTTCTTCCAGACCTACAAGAACCTGGAAGCCAAGGACGTCGTCAGCCGTGGTTGGGAAGGCCGCGAGGCCGCGATGGAATTCATCGAGGAATGCATCCGGGCCTATCGCCACTAGGGTTTTTTCGACCCAGAACGCGGCGCCTCCAGGGGCGCCGCGTTCTGTTTGACCCCGGCATCTAACCCTGCGACGCTCCCCTCACCCCGAACGTTTCTCAATCCTCGCGAGGTTTCCGATGACGCTCATCTGCTTCGATTTGGACGGCACGTTGGTGGATCCGATGCCCGCCATCCGCTACAGCCTGGAGGCCACCTGCCGCGAACTGGGCCTGCCCCAGGTGGAGGAGGCCGCGATCGCCCCTCACATCGGCCCCGGCATCCAGGGGCTCTTCGAGACCCTCGTTCCCGATACCCCCCTGCGGGCCAAGGCCTTGGACATCTACTGGCAACACTTCCGGGCTCAGGGGCCGGGACGCCACCTCATCTACGAGGGGGTGAACCTCCTGCTTTCGCGCCTGAAGCACCAGGGACACCGCCTGCTGCTCGTCACCGCCAAGCCCACGCCGATCGCCCGTGCCGTCGCCCACCACTTCGACTTCTACCTGATCTTCGACGAAATCTATGGTTCAGAGGCCAATGGTCCCTGGCTCACCAAGGCGGCACTCCTTGCGGAACTCCGCGCCCAGGGCGCCCTCGCCGAACCCGGCGTGCTCGTTGGCGATCGCGCCACGGATATCCGGGCCGCCCACGCCCAGGGCCTCAAAGCCGTCGGTGTGACCTGGGGCTACGGAAGTCGGGAAGAACTGGAAATGGCAGGTGCCGACGTGATCCTGAGCACGATCCCAGCCCTGGACACCTGGCTTCAAGGTGAATGCCCCGGCCCGGAAAAACTCGACGCTTTTGCCCTGTCAGAGTGACGGAAAACGAGGCCCCTTGCGGGCCTCGCGCGATTTTGGGTTGCAGGAACCAACCCGTGACGGAACACTGGCTGCAGCAAATCCAAACTCACAGCCGTTTCACCGTCTTTCCCAGGTTGTTCCAAGGAGTCACCCAGTGGCAAAGTCGCTTTCCACCCCTCGCGTAGCCGCGATCGTCGGCCCGTACATGTCCGGCAAGACCACCTTGCTGGAGAGCATGCTCTTCCTCGGCAAGGCCCTACCCCGTCAGGGCACCGTCAAGGAAGGGAACACGGTCGGAGACGCCTCCCCGGAAGCCCGCGCCCGGCAGATGTCCGTGGAGACCTCCGTCGTCTCCACCAGCTACAAGGACGAAATCTGGACCCTGCTCGACTGCCCCGGCTCCGTGGAGTTCATGCAAGAGAGCCTGAACACCATCACCGCCGCCGATGCCGCCATCGTGGTCGTCGAAGCGGATCCCAACCGCGTGCAGATGGCCTGGACCATCCTCAAGCACTTGCAGTCCCGCCACATCCCGCACGCCATCTTCATCAACAAGGTGGACAGCATCCAGAATCCGTCGGCCCTTCAGGAGACCGTGAACGCGCTGAAGGCGATGAGCGAAAAGCGTCTCGTGATGCGCCACTACCCCATCACCGAGGGCCCCGCGGTCACCGGCATCGTCGACCTCGGCCTGATGCGCGCCTTCAAGTTCAAGCACGGCGCCTCGGACGAGCAGATCGAAATCCCCGCAGACATCCTCGACGACGTGACCCTGGCCCGCCAGGAGATGTTCGAAGGCATCGGCGACCTGGACGACACATACATGGAAAAGCTGCTGGAGGATCAAGTCCCCAGCGATGACGAGACCTTCCAGGTGCTCATCAAGGGCTTCAAGGGCGGCGCCATCGTGCCCGTCCTGTTGGGCAGCGCCAGCCACGCCGGGGGTGTCAAGCGCGTCCTGAAACTCCTCCGCCACGAATCCCCGGAGTTCACCCAGACCGCCGAGCGCCTGGAAGTTCCGGCGGGCGAGCCCGTGGGCCTCGTCTTCAAAACCGTTCATGCCCAGCACGTCGGGAAGCAGAATTTCGTCCGCATCTTCAAGGGCGAGATCAATGACGGCGGCAACCTGAACGGCACTCGCATCAGCGGCATGCTGAAGTTCTTCGGCGGCAAGCACGAAAAGATCACCAAAGGTGTGGCAGGCGAAGTGGTGGCCCTCAGCCGCATGGATCCCATCAAGACTGGCGAGACCGTCAGCGCGACCCCCGTGGACCCCATCGCCTTCCCCGACAATGCGCAGCCCGTGGTGGGCTTCTCCCTCAAGGCCGCCAAATCCGCGGACGAGGTAAAGCTCAGCTCCGCCCTCTCAAAGCTCACGGAAGAAGATCCCTCCTACACCGTGGAGATCAACCACGACACCAACGAGCGCGTGCTCTGGGGCCAGGGCGAAATCCACCTGAAGATCGCCCTCGAGCGCCTGAAGAACAAATACAACGTGGAAGTCACCAACGAGCGCCCGCAGGTGCCGTTCAAGGAGACCATCCGCAAGCCCTGCGAGGTGCACGGCCGCCACAAGCGGCAGACCGGCGGTCACGGCCAGTTCGGCGACGTGCACTTCCGCATCAAGCCCCTGCAGCGCGGCGAAGGCGTCCATTTCACCGAGGAAATCGTCGGCGGCGTCGTGCCCCGCAACTTCATCCCGGCCGTGGAAGAAGGCGTCATCGACTACTGCAAGCAGGGCCCCCTGGGCTTCCCCGTCGTCGATCTCAGCGTCTGCCTCTTCTTCGGCAGCTACCACGACGTGGATTCCTCGGAAATGGCATTCAAGACCGCGGCCCGCATCGGCATGCAGGAAGGCCTTCCCAAGTGCAATCCCGTGCTCCTCGAGCCCATCGTCGAACTCCAGATCAGCGTCCCCAGCGAGCACACCGCCAAGGCCCAGCGCATGGTCACCGGCCACCGCGCCGGCC
>CAYQAS010000051.1:0-29064 GCA_964415525.1 uncultured Solibacteraceae bacterium | reverse complement strand
ATGCAAGAACTTTTTCCGGCAGCATCCCCATCAAACCCACCGGTAGCGCTGCCTCACGCGCAGGGATCTCTGCGGTCTTGCCCCACGCACCCTTCAGTTCATTGGGGTTTTTCAGGCCGATGAGGCAGCTCTCCGCACATGCCTCATTCCCGCAGATGGCCCCGCATCGCATTCAGGGCCATCCACCTCGTTCTTTTTGATTCTGCTCACCCGATCGAACGGGCCCTCAGGTCCGCCGGTCGATCAGCAGATGCAGCAGCGTGACGGCTGCGGGGGTGATCCCCGGAATCCGCGCCGCCTGCCCCAGGGTCTCCGGGCGATGGTGCAGCAGTTTCTCTTTGACCTCGTTGCTCAGGCCAGGCAGGTGCTGGATGCGGAAATCACTCGGGATCCGTACATGGTCCCAGGCCCGCTGCCCCTCCAGCAGCTTGGCCTCCCGTTCGCGGATCGGAGCGAAACGCGCCTCAAAGAGAAGCAGGTCACGCTCGAACTCCGGATCCCAATCCCCTTCCGGGTCGTCTTCCGCGACCCCTTCCAGCAATCCAAGCGCCTGATCCACGTGCGAATGGTCCATCTGCTGCCGACGCAACAGGTCCATCAAGGTCATCCCTGCGGTCAAGTTCAATCCCACTTCCGCAGCGATGGCTCCGAAGGGGTTGCTGGGAGCGACCCAGGCCTCTCGACACCGCGCTCGCAATGCCGATCGCACCACCTCCCGCGCATCGGTCCGTCGCCATTCGCGATCTGAATGGATTCCGATGTCCTTCGAAAAGGGAAGCAACCGCACGTCCGCCAGATCACAGGCGAGCTCCAACCGGTGCTCCGCCCGGGCCGTGAGCATCCGGTAGGGTTCATCCGTCCCCTTGGTCACGAGGTCATCCACCATGACGCCGAGATAGGCTTGATCCCGCGGTATGACGACGGGCGCCTCGCCCCGAATCCAGCGAGCGGCGTTGACCCCGGCGAGAAAACCCTGGCCAGCGGCCTCCTCATATCCAGTCGTACCGTTGATCTGTCCCGCCAGCCAAAGGCCCTCGAAATCCTGCAGGGCGAGGGTGCGCGTGAGCTGGAGCGGGTCATAGCTGTCGTATTCGATGGCATAGCCCGACCTCACGATCTCCGCGGCCTCGAACCCCGGCAGGCTCCTCACCATGTCGAGCTGCACGTCTACGGGCATGGAGGTAGAGAGCCCGGCGAGGTAGATCTCGTCCGTCTCCAGGGAATCCGGTTCCACGAAGATCTGGTGGCTGCCCTTGTGAGGGAACTTGACGAACTTGTCCTCAATGGAGGGGCAGTACCGGGGCCCGACGCCCTCCACATGGCCACCATACATAGAAGACCGGGCCAGGTTGTCCCGCACCGCTCGTTCCGTGGCCTCGGTCGTGTGCGTGATGTGGCAGCTGACTTGTCGGAGGCGAGGACGGGGTCCATAGAAGGAGAAGCCACGTGGCGTTGGGTCACCCGCCTGTTCTTCGAGGCGCGAAAAATCAATGCTGGCCCTGGAGATCCGAGGACTGGTGCCGGTCTTGAGTCGGCGGGTGCGCAGGCCGAGGCCCCGCATCTGATCCGCCAGGGCATCCGCCGGAGGTTCTCCTGCCCGCCCTGCGGCGATTCTCCGATCTCCCACCAGAATCGATCCGCGGAGGAAGGTTCCGGCGGTCAGCACCACCGCATCACAGGGGATGCGGGTGCCGTCGAGCAGCTCCACCCCCACCACCTTATGGCCATCCCCCCAAAGCAGCCCGGCCACCACCCCCTGGAGCAAGCGCAGGTTCGGAAGGGTCTCCAAGTGCTGCCGCGCTGCGGCACGGTATCGCACCCGATCGGCCTGGGCACGCGGCCCCCGCACCGCCATCCCTCGACTCCCGTTCAGGGTTCTGAAGTGGATGCAGGCGGCATCCGCCAGGCGCCCCATCAGGCCACCCAGGGCGTCCAGCTCGCGCACCATGTGGCCTTTCCCCACGCCGCCGATGCTCGGATTGCAGCTCATCTGCCCAATCTGATCCAGGTTCATGGTGACCAGGAGGGTGTCCACCCCAAGGCGCGCTGCGGCATGCGCGGCCTCGACCCCCGCGTGTCCTGCGCCTACCACCACCAGTCGAGACATGCACCCTCCCCTGCCGGAGGCCCAGTGTAGGGCCGTACTGGAGGCACTGGGTTTGCCAGGGCCTTCCTCCCAGATGGATGATGGGGACCCTGGAGGTTGTGCCATGCCCATCCGCAAGCGGTTGACTCCCGACGAACGGCGCGAGCGTCGGCATCGGGCCGTGCAGCGGTCCAAGTTCGCCCTGCCCTCCGCCATCACCCTGACATCGATCGCCTGCGGCTTCGCAAGCGTCGTCATGTCCCTCGATGCCCCCAGCCATTCCGGCAACCATCAGCACTTCCTGCTCGCTGCGGTGCTTCTGGTGGCCGCCGCCGTCTTCGACACCTTCGACGGCATGGTGGCGCGGGCCACCCACACCACCACGGAATTCGGTGTGCAATTGGACAGCCTCGCTGACGCCCTCAGCTTCGGCATGGCCCCGGCCATCCTCGCCTACCGCTTCGGGTTCTATCAGATGGGCCAGATGGATCCCCGGCTGCGAGCCATCGGCTGGGCTGCCTGCTTTTTCTTTCTCGCCTGCGGCGCCCTGCGACTCGCGCGTTTCAACGTGCAGGTGGGATCCACCGACAGCCGGTTCTTCATCGGCATGCCCATCCCAGCGGGAGCGGCCTGTGTCGCCTCCGTCGTCCTCTTCTTCAACCAGACTCCCACCCGCCCGGCCTACGCCTACTTGTTTGCGGGGGAGCTCTTCCTCGTCGGACTGCTGATGGTCAGCACCGTGCGCTTCCCCAGCGTGAAGAGGATTCCCCAGGGAGCCCGGCGGCTCATGTCCGTGGCCTTCGTCGCCTTGCTCTGCCTGCTGATCGTCTTCCCTACGAAGTTCTTCCTCTGGTTCTTCGGGGCCTATCTGGTGGTGACCCTCGCCCTGAACCTGGCGTGGGTGTTGGGTTGGCGCGGGATCCTGCCTCCGGAAAAGGCCAACCGGATCGTTGAAGGGCGCTAGGGTGTAGCCGCCCTATCCACTCGCGCACTGAGCCACCAGGCCAGCAGCACCATGCTCCCGCCCATCGCCAGACGGGCTCCCGCCACGTTCTCCCGGAAGACGACCAGCGCCACGAGAATCGCCAGCGGGATCTTCAGGTCGTTCATCACGGCCAGCACTGCGGTGTTCACGCGCCGAGCCCCCGCGTTCCAGAGAAAGAAACAGAGTCCGGAGGCCACGACACCCAGGTAGAGCAGCACCATCGCCTGCACCCAGGAAAGGGTCGGCATGCCGTAGCGCCACAGCACCGGAACACTGGCCAAAATCGCCACGCAGGCGGCCCCGGCGGCGCACCAGGCAAAGGCCTGGGCATTCGTCAGCCCCGGCGCCCCGAGCATCGCCCTCCGGTACCAGACCTGTCCGCAGGCGAAGCAGAGGTTGGAAGCCTGGACGAGCAACAATCCCCGAACCGACGGGGCACCTCCGCCGCTGACCAGCCCCAGACACACGGCGGTGCCCGCCACCGAAAGCGCCGCGCAGCCCAGGTAGGTCATCCGGATCCGGCGCTCAAGCAGATCCTGAACGACAACCACGTAAAGCGGCGTCATCACCGTGGCCAGCGCCGTTTCGTGAGCCTTCAGCAGCGCGAAGGAGCGGGTGTAGAACACGCACATCGCCCCTAGCTGGAGTGCTCCGATGGCCGCCAATTCCGCAGCCTTCATCCCACCGATCCGCCTCAGCCGCAGAAACGGCAGGAACACAAGGAAGGCCAGACCCAGTCGGCAGGCGTTGATGACGTCCGGTGGAAGGACCACCAGGAAGGTCTTGATGAGGCTGAACGAAGCAGCCCAGATCAGCGAGACGACGAGCAGATACCACATGCTCCCATCATCCCGCCGAACAACCGCCCTGTCGGAGGCGTTGGAGGCCGTCAGACATGGCGGAGGCCGGGAGAAGGGCTGCCGTCGACAGGAAACGTGATGTTTCAGCAAAAGCATCGGTGCGGCCGAGAACGATATCTCCAGCTGGAAACAACGTTAAATATGGCTTTTGAATGCGGAGCAGTGGGAAGAGGACGTCAGGGATCGAGTCCTTCTGGGGCGATCCTTGATTACAGAGGCATTCGAACGACAAGCCGCATCCCAGTATTTGTCACTTTGTATCGATATACGCACCCATGGCATTTGGATCGTCAAGGTCCACCCCCCCTTCGAGCCAAATAACCGACGAGATGGGCCTCTCCCTCAACAGGACGCGCGCCCCTTTGTCCCCCTGGAGCGTGGCCAAACGGGGAAAATCCGCTGCCGGAAAAATCGCCGGAACCCCCGCAATGCCATCGTACGTGCAGGCGGCGGGTCGTTCCGGGACTGCCAGGAAGGCCGCCTTCAGCGCTTCCAGGACCGTCTTTTCCAGCCGAACCTGATCGCACACCAGCAACAGAAGGCCCTCCGCCGTGGATGGCACCCGGGGCAGGCCCGCGCGGATCGAGGAGGCCATGCCTTCCTCCCAATCCGGATTCGCGACCACCTGCACGGGGAGATCCACGACCAGGGGCTCCAACGCCCCTCGCCCCGACCCCAACACCACGAACACCGGGGCGAAACCCGCTTCCAGCGCCAGACGTGCGGTCCGATGCAGTAGCGTCTCGCCCTGGATCAGCGCCTGCTGCTTGGGAAAACCGAGGCGCCTCGAGGCGCCGCTGGCAAGGATCAGCGCGGGCAGATTCATGCGTGGATGGAGCCCTTGAGCTCCCGGAGCAACATGGGTTTGCGCTCCGAGAGGACCGCCTGGATCTCCGCAAGCACCGATAGGGCGATGACCTCCGGGGACTCCGCGCCGAGATCCAATCCCATGGGTGCATGGAGCCTTGCCCGCCCAGCTTCGGTCGTAGGCGTCCGGGAGAGGCGTCAGTAGGATGTCGGCCTTGCCTTCACAACCCATGCCCGTGCCCCAGATGCGATCCAATTCGGTACCCATAATCGTACTTCACGGCCTCGGGGCATCCTCGCACCAGGGCGTCAGCCACGCGAGCGGCGAGGTCGGATGCCATGCATCCCGCAATGATGACGCCGGAGCGGCCTTCACGGTAGAAGCGAACCCGAAGTTCCAGCCCAAGGTCGCCGAGGACACCGCCCACCTCTGCCAATATCGACAGCATTATTTTTCATTAGTTCAAACGATAGACGTCGCGATACACAAACAGGGACCCAATCGGGTCCCTGTTCAGTGGTGGAGGTGGCGGGAGTCGAACCCGCGTCCAAGAAGTGTGTAGTGATGGCTCATCCACAGGCTTGGTTCGTCTGGCGTGACCTCTGCGGGGAAGACGGACAGACCCGATCGAGGACTTGCTCCCTGATCTCAGCCTTCCAGTCGGGAGCAACCCGGAGGCCCAGCCTGTGCCCTCCTCAGGCAGGCCGAAGCCACCCCTTGGAAGGTTTAACGAGCCCGCTACCAGGCGATGGCGGGTACTCGCTCACGGCTCAGTTAATTAAGCAGCGAGGGCCAGTTCGAAGTTATCGTTGGCAGTTTTGTTTTGGGCGGCTTGATAACGGGGCCAACCGACCAACCCCGGCCTGCACCATGCACCTCAGCAGCAACCTGTCGAAACCGGTCACCCCCCGGTGATGCGCCCCCTCGGCCCGTTCCCTCGAGTCGAGGCCGGTGGGATCCCAAGCATACACGGGGGCGCCCCCTCCGGAGTCCCGGTAAGATACCCAGGCGAGGTCCAGATGCTTGAAGGCCAGGGCAATGTGTTCGTCCTCTCGGCGCCGTCCGGGGCCGGCAAGTCCACGCTGGCGCGTCGGCTCGTGAAGGACCTTCCGGGCCTGATCTTCTCCGTCTCCTATACCACCCGGAAGCCCCGGGAAGGCGAGGTGGACGGCCGGGACTACCACTTCGTGGACGATGCCACCTTCGACCGGATGGTCGCAGAAGACGGCCTCCTGGAGTGGGTACAGGTCTACCAGAACCGCTATGGCACGGGCCGCGCCTGGGTCGAGGCGCAGTTGGCGGAAGGCCGGGATATCCTCCTCGACATCGAGACCATCGGTGCGCGCAACGTCCACGAGACCATGCCCGAGGCCATCATGATCTTCCTGCTTCCCCCGAGCGCAGATGCACTGGCTTCGCGCCTTCGTGGGCGCGGCACGGAGACGGAGGAGCAGATCCGACTTCGCCTCGGCCACGCCCGGCATGAGATGGAGCAGATGGGCCTCTACGACCATCTCGTCATCAACGACGATCTGGAAACCGCCTACCGCGACCTCCAGGCTGTCTTCCTGGCCGCCCGCAGCCGCCGGGCGCGGACGCAGGCCCTGGGCCGGCGCATCCTCGACACCTTCGAGCCCCTCCCTTGAACCCCCCGCTTTCCAAGAGGCAACACATGGCACGTTGGATGGGCAGGCACTGGATCTGGATCACCGCGATCGGCACCGCCGCGGTCTACGCCCCGCTGGCAGGCTTTCACCACGATGAGCGCGCGAAGCAGCGAAACCTGGACGCCCTCGCGGAGGTCCTGACCCTGGTCCAGAAGCACGCCGTGGAGCCTCCCACGCCGCGGCAGTCCGCCCACGCCGCGATCCAGGGCATGCTCCACACCCTGGATCCGCACTCGAATTTCTTCTCCGAAGACGACTACAAGCGCATGCGGGAGGACCAGCAGGGTTCCTTCTTCGGCATTGGCGCCACCATCAGCCAGCGCCCCGACGGCGTGGTCGTGATGGGGCTCGTGCGCGGAGGCCCCGCGGAGAAGGTCGGCCTCGCCCCGGGTGACTACTTCAAGGAAGTCGACGGCAAGAGCACAGAGGGCTGGAACAGCAGCCAGGTCGTGCAGAAGCTGCGGGGCGAGAAGGGCTCCGTCGTCGAGGTCGCCGTGCAGCGGGTGGGCACGGAGAAGCTGCTCCACTTCAGCCTGACGCGGGCGGAAGTCCCCTCCGAGACCGTCAGCTACAAGTTCATGTTCACGACCGAAGTCGGCCTCATCAATATCAAGGAATTCGGCGAGCAGACCGGGCAGGAATTCCAGAAGGCCCTGGAGGCCCTCAAGGCCAAGGGCATGAAGTCCCTGATCCTGGATCTCCGCCACAACCCCGGTGGCGTCATGGAAGCCGCGGTGAACATCTGCCGTCAGTTGCTGGGACCGGACGAACTCATCGTCAGCCAGAAGGGACGGGGTGGGCGCGATCCCTACGAATACCGCACCCACAAGGACCGGGAGCTGGACGCCTTCCCCATCATCGTGCTGATCGACCGCAATTCCGCCTCCGCTTCCGAGATCGTCGCAGGCGCCGTGCAGGATCAGGACCGGGGCCTCGTCATCGGCACCACGAGCTGGGGCAAGGGCCTCGTCCAGCAGGCTTACCAGATCGGGCGCACCCGCGGTCTGCACCTCACCACGGCCCGCTACTACACGCCCTCAGGGCGCTGCATCCAGCGGGACTACCAGCACGGCCTGGACGACTACTACCTCGTGGATGACCAGGCGAAGGAAACCGAGAAGCCCAAAGGCAAGGTGTTCAAGACCAGCCTGGGCCGCGAGGTCTTTGAAGCTGGCGGCATCACCCCGGACGAACGCGTGTCGGCGGAGTTGCTGTCCACGGCGGTCTCCCGGGTCTACCGCGATGGTCTCTTCTTCCGCTTCGCCCTGATCGAGAAGGCCAAGGACGGCATCGTCCAGGGCGAGCCCATCAGCGAGGGCCAGATGGAGCGCTTCCGCGCCTTCCTGAAGGAGCAGAACTTCCCTGGGATCGAGGAGCTCTGGAAGGACGCCAAGAACCAGCGCGACATGCGGGACTACATCTCCTACGAACTGCAGGCCTTGATCCACGGCTCCGAAGCCGGTTTCCGCTACCTCTGCGAGCGGGATCCCCAGGTCAAGAAGGCCATCGAGCTGCTCCCCACTGCCGAAGCCATCCTCAAGCAGAAGCAGGCCGCGCTCCTGGCGGCCCGTAAGGAAAGCACGCCCGCTCACCCCTGAACCCCAAACCTCCCTTTTCTGGAGCGACCAATGCGCCTCTCGGCCCTTGTCCTCTCTCTGTCCGCCGTGGTCCTCGTGGCTCAGCGGCCCCTCCAGGTGGATGACCTCTTCCGCGTCCAGCGGGTGTCCGATCCCCAGGTCAGTGCCAAGGGCGACCGCGCCTGGCAGGTCCAGGTCCAGGACCCCATCGCCAACAAGAGCACCACCCGCATCTGGGTGAAGTTCGGCTCGGAGGCCCCCCGGGCGCTCGATCTCGGCACCGGCAGCCAGAGCCGCCCCCGCTTCAGCCCCGATGGACAGAAGCTGTCCTACCAGGCGGGCGGTCAGGTCTGGGTGCTGGATATCGCCTCCGGCGCACGGACCCAGGTCACGAAGCTGAGCGGCGGCGGTTCGGGCCAAGTTTGGAGCCCGGACGGCCAGTCCCTGGCCTTCCTCGGAACCACCGTACCCAGCGGCGTGGAATCCGAGAATGTCGCCTACCTCGAAGCCGAAAAGGCCAAGAAGACCACGGGCCGCCACTTCAAGGCCCTCATGTACCGCCACTTCGACGCCTACCGCGACGTGAATCAGGTGAGCCACCTGTTCGTCGTGAAGGCTGATGGCAGCGCCGCCCCGAAGGACATCACCGCGGGCTGGAAGCATGACGTGCCGGACTTCGGCGGCACCGCGGCCGGAGACGGCTTCGCCTGGAGCCCGGACGGCAAGTTCATCGCCTTCGGCAGCCACGAGGAGGCCGCCAAGGCCATCAGCACCAACGGCGACATCTACGAGGTCTCGGCCGACGGTGGCGCGATCCGCAAGGTCAGCCAGAACCCCGCCATGGACAACACCCCGCGCTACAGCCCCGACGGGAAATACCTGAGCTGGCGCGCCCAGCGCCGCCCCGTCTACGAGGCGGACCGCTGGGAACTGTGGGTCATGGATCGCGCCACAGGCAAGGTCGTCTCCACCACCGAGAAGTTCGACGGGCATGTGTCGGCGTACACCTGGAACGGCAGCGCCCTGCTCTTCGAGGCGGGCGAGAAGGCCCAGCAGCCGCTCTTCAAGTGGGAGATGGGCAAGACCCCCGTATCCCTCACGAAGCGTCTGCGGGTCGAGGCCTTCAGCGTCTATCCCGGGGGCACCAAGGCCCTTATCCAGAGCAGCAACAGCGCCCAGCCTGCCGAACTTTACGACCTTGACCTCACCAGTGGCGCCCCCACGGTCCTCACCAGCCACAACGCCGCCTTGAACAATGAACTGAAGCTCAACCGCGCCGAGGACCTCTGGACCAAGGGGGCCCCCATGCGCGACGGCAAGGTGCCGGACGTGCATGGCCTCGTCCTGAAGCCCGTGGGCTTCGACCCCGCCAAGAAATACCCCGTGGCCTTCGTCGTTCACGGCGGCCCCCAGGGCGATACCGCCGATTCCTGGCACTACCGCTGGAACCTTCAGTCCTGGGCCGGTCGCGGCTTCCTGGTCGTCGCCCCGAACTTTCGCGGCAGCACGGGCTTCGGCCAGACCTACACCGACCAGATCAACGGCGACTGGGGTGGCAAGCCCATCTCCGACATGATGGCGGTGCTGAACACGGCCCTGAAGGCCTATCCGAACGCCGACCCCAAGAAAGTCGTGGCCTGCGGCGGCAGCTACGGCGGCTATGCCATCAACTGGCTCAGCACCCACCACGCCGACCGCTTCGCCGCCTTCGTGAGCCATGCGGGCATCTGGAACACCGAGTCCATGCAGGTGGCCTCCGAGGAGTCCTGGTTCCCGAAGTGGGAGTTCAAGGGCTTCCCCTGGGAAAGCCCTGCCACCAAGGCCCTCTGGGCCAAGCACAGCCCCCACAACAGCGCCCAGAACCTCAAGAAGCCCATGCTCGTCACCCACGGCGAGATGGACTACCGCGTCGTTTACACCGAAGCGCTGCAGCTCTTCAACACCCTGCAGCTCAAGGGCGTACCCAGCGAATTGATCGTCTTCCCCGACGAGAACCACTTCGTGCTGAAGCCCGCCAACAGCAAACAGTGGTACACCGCAGTGATGGACTGGTGCGAGAAATGGACCATGTAAGACCGAAGCATTCCTGAAGCACGGGCCCCCACGGGGCCCGTTTCGTTGCGGTCACGCAAATATGGCGTAGCGGAGGCGAGTCCCTCCAACGGTCGGACTCGCGGCCTGGGGTTGGGATGATGGACGGGTGTGGCGGGGCGAACAGGCCGGACGACACATTCAGAGGAGTCCGCTGCAAGGCGCAGCCAGTGCATATTCACCTCCGAGGTCAAGGGTGTCCCAGCGCCGAAGCCGAGCAAGTGGGCCATGCGAAGGCGTTCCCGAGGGGCTGAAAGACGTCCTCTCCACCCTCAAAGATGGCGAGAAGGTCGTCGTCGGCACTTCCACCCGGAAGGACAAGGCCTGGACGTGATCGTCACCGCGATGGTGCTGAAGCAGAGCACACAGCCGCCACAGGGGCCCGCAGTCCGTCTTCATCCGTATCGGATCGCAACGTCCAACAGCCCCATGGCACCCGAGGCCTGGTCCGGGGGGGAACTCAACCCATCCGGGACGACATTAATAATTCTAGATACCGGTCGGACGTGCTTTAGGATGACTGCTGGACTTCCCTCACCTGGAGAATTCGATGCGCATGCTGGCAGGCCTCATGCCGATTCTGCTTCTGTGGCCGCTCGGCGCCGAGGATTCGTTCTCGCCCATCCCCCCGTCTGTGTGGGCGATCAAGGAGGGCGACAAGGGCGCCGTCATCCTCGAACACAAGCTCTGTTTCGGTTTCAAGTCCATGGACCACGTGTACCGGGTGCGAATCTATTCGGATCAGGGGCGCGCTGCGGCCGAACTCTCGGATCTGCCGGACGGCGCGTACGACATCGCAGGCCGAACCGTCTATCCCGACGGGAATCAGATCGCATTCAACAAGCGGAAGGACTTCGCGGAGCGCCAGGCCGAGAATGGCTTTGGCAAGTCGAGCCGGACGCTGATCATTCCTCCGGGCGTCACCTCCGACTGCGTCGTCGAGGTCCGCTGGTCCGAACATCTGGATGGACAGGCCCAAGCCCTCCCCCAGCGATTCAGCCGGGGCCTCTATGGGCACTTCGTGCTCGGGCATGCGTTCCCCGTCCAGAAGCAGATCATCGAGGTCTACAAGAAGACGGTCCTCGCCACCACCCTCTACCATGGCGCGGCCGGCCGCCCGGAGACGTCCGAAGCCGGCGGAAATTTGAGATATACGTTTTCGAACCTCCCCCCACTGGAGGTCCCCCCTTACTGCATCCGCCCGCTCCTCCGCCCCCCCACTTTCACGATCTACTACCAGCCAGAAATACTGTTGGAGAGCGGCAAGAAGGGGCCGGATGCCTACTGGAAGGAGGCCAGCAAGGAGTTCTACCGCAAGAGCTACGAGTTAAGGTTTGACAAGGGACGCGAATTCAAACATTTCGTGGAAATGATCCTCAAGGATCTCCCGACTGAACCCGTGGACAAGGCAGCGGAATTGCTCATGCGGATTGAGGCCCGGATCGCAAACGTCAGCTGGCCCACCTACGCCGAAAAGGCGGCCATGCCGAAGGACTTCTGGCGGAACTTTCAGGCGAAGAACCTGGAAGAGGCCGTCAAGACCAGGAAAACGAACTGGGAAGGCATGCGCCTCCTCTTCTACTGCCTGCTCAAAGAGGCTGGGCTCAAGCCCAAGATCGCCAAGGTGACAGACCGGAACCTGGCATTCATGAACCTCGCCTGCATGAACCTCTGGCAGTTCGATTCGGACCTGATCGGCGTCCATGGTCCCGGTGGCCAGATGGTCTGGTTCGATCCAACCCTGCGGTTCGCGGCCCCTGGCTTGGTTCATCCCAACTACACCGGCGTGCCCGCCATGACTCTGGATCCGGAGGCGGACTGGAAGGGCGTCTCCGCGCCGATCCAGGTGCCTCCAGGGATCTCGAACGCCCGGAAATACGTCTACGCTCTCCAGCTGGAGGAGGAGGGGGATACCTTCCGGCTGGATGCCTCCTTCGGCGGGTACCCGGAGTACGTGGAGCGCCACCGGTTCATGGCCAACGCTCCGGAGGAGCAGGGGCGGCAGCTTAAGCAGGCCTGCGAGTCGTCCATGAAGAACGTCAAGGTGGCCTCGGCCGAAGTGAAGGGGGCCATGGATCCCAAAGTGGGCGTCACCTGGACCCTGAACGGCCACGTCGAGCGCGAGGCGGGGCGGACCCGCGAGGTGTACCCCTTCCCAGGCATGCCGATGCCGCTCTCCATTCCGGACCGGCTCCCTGCCGATCGCAAGGTACCCATCGTGCTTCCCTACCTGAGCAGCCAGGTCGGATCCTCTTCGTTCAAGCTGCCCAAGGGGTACCAATTACAGGGGGCCGAGCTCTTCGAACGGGAGAACAGCTTCGGCAAAGTGGTATGGATTCCCCAGGTGGACCCGGTCACCGGGGAGGTCAAGGTCGTGTTCCGCGTCGACGTGAACCGGGTCACGGCACCGGCCACGGAATGGGAAGGCTTCCGCCAGTTCCTTGGCTGGATCCAGGAAGCCCACCAGCGCCAGGTCATCCTCGCGAAGAAGGGCTGACGTATGTCGCGGATCATGTGGATTCTCCTGATGTGCGCCCTCGTGGTACGGGGGCAGGACCTGTCGCGCCTTCCGGACTGGGCAGCAGGCGCCGCCAGGGCCGCCGCCCAAGAACGCGCTCCGGAGGATGCCGAGGCCTGGGTGCTCCTGGATCGCACGGAGGTCGCCTATACGGGTTCTGGAGAGATCCGGCAGCGGCGGTTCCGGCTGGTGAAGGTGCTGAGAGAGGCGGGGCTCGGGGAGGCCGTCTTCGCCCTTCACGGGCTGGGAGGTGGAACCGGCAAGGTGAAGAAAGTGAAAGGCTGGAACCTCAGGCCCGATGGGGAACTCGTCAAACTGGATACGGATCACGTGGTAACGGAGAGCGGTGTCTCCCCGGAAGCGGCCTTCGATGTCAGCACCCGTACGTCCGCCGTCTTGGGACGGGCGATGGTGGGGAGCCTCCTGGCCTTCGAGTCCCTGGAGTCCATCCAGCACCCCCTGGGACCCATGGCGAGGATCACCCTGATGGAGTGGATTCCCGTTCGCACGTGGGAGCTGGATGTAGCGAAGAAGGAAGGCTGGTTCACGGACCTGAAAGCCGTGGACATTCGCATGGAACGGAGGAATTTCGCCCCCTGGTGTGCCCAGGTGGAGCCGCTCGGCACGCACGGCATCCGCGTGCGGCAGGTGCCGGTCTTGCCTCGGGGCGAAGGGGCGGCGCCGCACCTGATACAGGTGTTGCCGTTCGTGGACGTTCTGTTCAAGGACCCGGCCCAGTCGACTGCACAAATGTGGTCAAGCTGGGACGAGATCGCGCGCTGGGAGCAGCGACACTACGCGGAGGCCCGCGGAGCGGCTGCGCCTCTGGGGCTCGCCGGCGCACGGGGCAGGGAGGGACTGGCGGCGCTCAGAGACTGGATGCGGCGCAATATGGATTACAAGCAGGTCTATCTGACGCCGGAGAGGGGCTGGATTCCGGAGCACCCGGCCGACGTGGCTCGCAAGCGATACGGGGACTGCAAGGACCTGACGGCCCTCTTCATCGCCGAGGCCCGATCCATGGGATTCACGGGATTCCCCGTCCTCGCCAGCATCGGCGGCTACGAGCTATCCGAACAGGAACTGCCTGCCAACCACTTCAACCATGTGTTCGCCGCCATCCGGCTCGAGGCCAGCCTCGGTCTGGAAGCTGAAATCGAGACTCCGAAGGGACGTTTCCTCCTGGTGGATCCCACCAACGAGTTCACGCCCATGGGACGCCTCAGCTCCCTCCACAGGGGACGCAAAGTGCTCATCTGTCTACCGGAGGGCGCGGCGTGGAGTGCCGTGCCGGATCGTGCCATCCAGCGAGAGCACATCGGCATCCGCCTGGAGGGATCGTTCGAGGGAGAGCGCCTGAAAGGTACGCTGACGCTTACCGAGGTCGGCAACTGCTGGGGACTCCGCTCCCTGATCCGGCGGGGGACCGCAGAGCGCCTGCGCGAGGTGCTGATGTCCCAGCTGCTGTTGCTTCCGGTGACGGGAAGCCTCGATATCACATGCAAGGGCGATCCTCATGCCGTCGACCAGCCACTGATCCTGGAAATGCGGATCGACCAGCCCGAGGCTTTGAAGAGACGTGGCAGCGAATGGACATTCGCGGCGGCAGGCGTCCCCGGGATTCCCAGGCTGATCCTGAAGGCGAGTGCACCTCGGCAGTATCCGGTCGCGTCGTACCGCACCGACACCCTGAGCTACCAGGCCTCCCTGCGCCTCCCTGGAACCATGCAGCCCGTGTGCGGAACGCTAAGAGAAGGCTCTGCCTTCCGAACCCTAGCCTGGACCGCCTCAGCACGTCCCGAGGGCGACGCGACACGCCTTGAACTGGCCCTGGAGCATCGTTACCAGAGCGCGCATTTCGGTTTCGACCAGCGGGATAAAGGTGTGGAGGCATGGAAGAAGGACCGCAGCCTGATGAGGGCCCTTTGGACGGACGGCCTGGCCTTCAAGGTGGGGGAATCCCTGCGGTAGGTCCCTCTTCGCAGCGAGAGCGACCGGTCCTGCGTGTCCGGCCGCTTGCGTCAGGGCCCGACGGGTTGTGCATATGGAATACCTTGAGCAATAGGTTCGCCCTGGGCACCCACTTGCGCCGGATGGTCCGTCCCGTGCTCGTCGGTTCCCAGGCCACACTGATGCCACAGGGATCCTCGGCATCAGCCTCCAGCCAGATGCCGCGCTGGTAGAGCACGGCGAGAACCGAGACGGCGATATTCGCTTTTGCATCGCCATTCTGTCCACGCAACCCAAATCCGTCAGGGGGAACCGACCTCGAATGGCGGGGCCAGGGTGCCCACGGGCACCCGTCACTGGGATGGATGTTGAGAGGTGTCCAAACGCCCGAAGGGGGGCCAACCGGCCCCCCTCTTTCATCCATTCGGGTCGTTTCAGCAGCAGACGGCTTCTTCCACCTGGCCCATGATGTCGGCCATGTCGCCCTCGGGAGTGCCGATGAGCTTGAGGTCGAAGGTCTCCACGAGCACCTTGGCGACGGCGGGGCTCAGGAAGGCGGGGAGGGTCGGACCGACGCGGATGCCCTTCACGCCGAGGTGCAGCAGCGCCAGCAGCACGGCCACGGCCTTCTGCTCATACCAGCCCAGGTCGAAGCTGAGGGGCAGTTCGTTGATGTCTTCGAGGCCGAAGGCTTCCTTGAGCTTCAGGGCGATGACGGCCAGGGAGTAGCTGTCGTTGCACTGGCCGGCGTCCAGCACGCGGGGAATGCCGCCGATGGTGCCCAGCTCGAGCTTGTTGTAGCGGTACTTCGCGCAGCCGGCGGTGAGGATGACGGCGCTCTCGGGGAGCTGCTTCGCCACATCCGTGAAGTATTCCCGCTCCTTCTGGCGGCCATCGCAGCCCGCCATGACGACGAAGCGGGTGATGGCGCCGCTCTTCACGGCCTCGACGACCTTGTCCGCCACGGCCATGACCTGGTTGTGGGCGAAGCCGCCGGTGATCGTGCCTTCCTCGATCTGGGTGGGCGCGGCGCACTGCAGGGCGCGTGCGATGACGACGCTGAAGTCCTTCTTCCCGCCCTTGGCGCGGTCGGCGATGTGTTTCACGCCGGGGTAGCCCGTCATGCCCGTGGTGAAGATGCGGTCCTCGTAGGACTTGCGCACCGGCACGATGCAGTTGGTGGTCATCAGGATGGCACCGTTGAAGCTCTCGAATTCCTTGTCCTGCTGCCACCAGGCGCCGCCGTAGTTGCCCACCAGGTGCGGGTATTTCTTGAGCTGGGGGTAGTAGTGGGCGGGCAGCATCTCGCTGTGGGTGTAGATGTCGACGCCCAGGCCCTCGGTCTGCTCCAGCAGCTCGGCGATGTCGGCGAGGTCGTGCCCGGACACCAGGATGCCGGGGCGGGTGCCCACGCCCAGCTTCACTTCCGTCACCTCGGGGTGGCCGTAGGTGGTGGTGTTGGCCTCGTCCAGCAGGGCCATGGTGGTGACGGCGCTCTTGCCGGTCTCCATGGCCAGGGCCACGAGTTCACCCGCACCCAGGTCCTTGGTGGTGGCGGCCAGGGCCTTGGTGAGGAAGGCGTAGACCTCCTCGTTCTCGAAGCCCAGCATGGCGGCATGGTCGGCGTAGGCGGCGATGCCCTTCAGGCCGTAGATCACCAGCTCCTTCAGGCTGCGCAGGTCCTCGTTGGTCTCGCTCAGCACGCCCACCTGGGCGGCCTTGGCCTCGAAGCTCTCCTCGCTGCCTTCCCAGGTGGCCACCTCGGGAAGCTCGATGTCGCCCAGTTCGGCGCGCAGCTCGCGCTTCAGGCGCAGGGCCTGGAGGATCTGGTTCGTGATGCGGGCGTTGTCGAAGTTGGCGTTGGTGATGGTGATGAAGAGGCTCTCGGCGATGAAGAGGCCGACCTTGCCGTTCACGGGGCGCTTGGCCTGGGCGAGTTCCTCCAGCAGCGCGAGGCCCTTGAGGTTGAAGACGAGCAGGTCCATCAGGTTGCTCGTCTCGGGCTTCTTGCCGCAGACGCCGCTGACGCCGCAGCCTTCATTCTTGAGGGCTTCCTGGCACTGGAAACAGAACATGGACATGGATACCTCCGGAGGAATGCGCGGTGTCGTTCCGGCCCACTCCGGCACTTCCACCGGCGGGCCTGGAACCAGCATCCCGGAGGTCGGTCTCCGCCTCCTTGACGACCGTCAAGCGCGACGGCCTGTGACCACCGTCACCCGAGGGCCTTCCGCGGCTCCGCCACGAAGGCCCGCAGGTGCGCACGGGGATGGGGCAACTCCAAAGTCAGCTCCAGCCCCAGCACGGTGAGGTCCGCGGGCGTTGGCCAGCGCCAGAAACCCGCCCTGCCCTGGACCTCGACCAAGTCCAGGTCCAGGGTGCGTGGCGCGTTGCGTCCCGTACCGCGGTCCCGCCCCAGGCGCAGCTCTGCCCGCAGCAGCGCCTCCAGCAGATGACAGGGATTGTCCATTTCCGTCTCCAGCCGCGCCACCGTGTTCAGGTAGGCCGGGCCCGTCGCGGATTCATCCGGCGTCTCCATCACCAGGGGCGAAGGTGTCACGGCCCCGAGTTCCGACAAGGCCAAAAGGCCCGCCTCCAGGTGCGCGCGGCGATCGCCTAGGTTGGAACCGAGGGCGACGAGGGCGATCACGACTGGGCCCCACGACGGCACCGCGCTCGCCCGGGTCCAGGACATCCCATCAGGCGCCTCAAGCGGCGACCATCCTGGATCACCGCTTCGTCCCGTGCTCCGCCACCACCACCGTGCGGATGCCGCCGCGGATGAGGAAGTCGCCCTCGATGCGCATCCACTGAGGCCGGGTCGCGGCCACGAGGTCATCCAGCATCTGGTTCGTCACGGCCTCGTGGAAGGCGCCCTGATCGCGGTAGCTCCACAGGTAGAGCTTGAGGCTCTTGGATTCCACACAGAGCTGATCCGGCTGGTAGCGGATGGTGATGTGCGCGAAATCCGGCTGGCCCGTCATCGGGCAGAGGCAGGTGAATTCCTCTGTCGAGAACACGATTTCGAAGGGGCGCCCGGGGCGCGGGCTGGCGAAGGTCTCCAGCTGCTTGCTTGGCTCGGTGACGCGGCGCTTCGGCAGGGTCTTCAGCGTGGGTTCGGGTTTCTGCTCGGTCTTTTTCTTGGGGGCCATGGTCGCTCCAGACCTCCATCTTCCCATGACCGGAGAAGGGTGCCGCAGCGGACAACCAGTGGTTCCTGCCTGGCAGCACCCAGAACGGCAGGTAAATCGGCGCAGACGGCGGTTTGTCACTCACCCAGTGGGAGGCCGTGGAGAAGGTCCCGGGCCAGGCATCCGGCGCCGTTGGCGACATCGGCCTCCAGGCAAGCGCCATGGTGTGGGCCCGTTTCGATCGCCGCACGGGCTCGGGACTGCGATTCTCCGTGGCCCAGTACCGCCACATCACCGCACCCTCCCCACCCATGGAATCCAAAAGAGGAAGCTCGACGACAGGCGCCTCGGTCGACCTGATATCTCCAAATATCGCCCTGTTATCTCCGGAGAGACCCCCGTGCCCACTGGTATGCTCGCCCCAACCGTGCTGAGCACTGGCATCCATACCGAACAGAAATGCCCGGATGCCTCCCGCCGAATCCATTCAGGAGAAAGCCCCGTGGAACTCAAACAACCGCTCCTCCGGATCGGAATCGCCCTCCTGACAGGCCTGACCGTCCAGGCCACGACCCGGCCGAGGGTCCTGGACCTGAAATCTCCGGATGGATCGATCCATGTCCAGGTGAGCACGAACGGGCAGTTGTTCTGGTCCGCCACCCTGGACGGACACGCCCTTCTCAAGCCTTCCGAGGCCAGCCTGGCGTTGGACGGGGGCCGCGCGCCGGGGCGCCTGGGAACGTTCAAGGCTTCCCGAATCCGCTGTGTGGATGCCCGCCTTCATCCGGTGGTGCCCTCCCGAAGGGCCGAGATCCAGGATCGCTTCAACGAGCTCACCGTGGATTTCAAGGAAGGCTGGTCGATGGTCTTCCGGGCCTATAACGACGCGGTGGCATACCGGTTTGTCACCCGCTATGCCGGGGAGATCACGGTCCAGTCCGAACGCGCGGAATTCCGTTTTGCCGCGAACCACCCCATCTGGTTCCCCGAGGAGACCAGCTTCCAGAGCCACCAGGAACGGCTCTACCAGAAGCTTCACCTCCGTGAGGTCGGCGCGAAGTTCTGCTCCCTGCCCGCCCTGGTCGATGCCGGGGTCGTCAAGGTGGCCCTCACCGAGGCGGACCTGCGCGATTACCCGGGGATGAACCTGAAGGCAGGAGACGAGCTCGACAGCCTGCAGGGGCTCTTCCCCGCCTATCCGAAGACGCTCGCCTGCAAGGACGACCGGAATGAGAAGGTCACGGAGCGGGAACCCTTCCTGGCGCGCACTCAGGGGACACGAGCCTACCCGTGGCGCGCCTTGGCCATCGCCCGCACCGACGGACAGTTGCTGTCCCATGACCTCGTCTACCGGTTGGCTTCCGAGGGCCCCAAGACGGACACCACCTGGATCCGTCCCGGCAAGGTCGCCTGGGATTGGTGGAACGCGAACCTCATCCATGGTGTGGACTTCAAGGCGGGCGTGAACACCGCCACCTACAAGCATTACGTCGACTTCGCCGCCCGCCACGGCCTGGAATACGTGATCCTCGACGAGGGCTGGTACCCGCTCGGCGACCTGCTGAAGGTCGTGCCCGAGATGGACATGGCCGACCTCCGGGCCTACGCCAAGGCCAAGGGCGTCGGGCTCATCCTGTGGTGTTCCTGGAAGACGCTCGAACAGCAGTTTGATGCGGCCTTCGACCAGTTCGAACGCTGGGGCATCGCGGGCATCAAAGTGGACTTCATGCAGCGGGAGGACCAGCCCATGGTGCGGTTCTACGAGCGGGTCGCCCGGGAGGCCCTGAAGCGGCACCTGCTGGTGAGCTTCCACGGTTCCTACAAGCCCACGGGCCTACGCCGCACCTTCCCGAATGTCATGACCCATGAGGGCGTGAAGGGGCTTGAGAACAACAAGTGGGGCCAGGACGCGAACCCCAGCAACGCCGTCACCTTCCCCTTCATCCGCATGCTGGCGGGCCCCGCTGACTACACGCCGGGCGCCATGCTCAACGCCCAGAAGAAGGACTTCAAGCCGATCTTCGACCGCCCCATGAGCCAGGGCACCCGCTGCGCTCAACTCGCGATGTATGTGGCCTACGAGAGCCCGCTCCAGATGCTCTCCGACACCCCCACCGCCTATGAACGTGAGCCGGAATGCCTCGCCTTCCTGGAGAAGGTGCCCTGCGTGTGGGACGAGACCCAGGCCCTGCCCTGCAAGGTCGGGGAGTACCTCAGCCTCGCCCGCCGCCGGGGAGACGCCTGGTACGTCGGCGCCCTCACCGACTGGAGCGCCCGGGATCTGAGCCTGGATCTGGGTTTCCTAAGGGAAGGCACCTGGGTGGCGGAGATCTTCCAGGATGGCGTCAACGCCCACCAGGTGGGCGTTGACTACAAGCGGGTCGCGAAGGAGGTCCAGGCCGGACAGTCGCTGTCCATCCACCTCGCTCCCGGCGGCGGCTGGGCGGCACGCCTGGTGCGGAAGCAACCGTGACCGCCTTCCCTTCCCTAGCCCTTCTCGCAGTGGCCGTGGTGGCACAGCTGCCGGCGGAATCACCCCAACGCTGGAAGCTCGACCAAGGCCGCCTCACCTGGAGCCCCTCCCAGAACCCTCGCCTTCCCCACACGGACCGCGTGGAGATGTCCGGCAAGCGGGCCGCCGCCTGGGTGAGCTACGGCGCGGACGCCCAGGGCCGCCTGGAACTGAGCCACGCCTGCGTCTTTCCGACCCTGAGGGTCGCGCCCAATGACACCCACAGTTCGCTCATGGTGCGGTTCCAGTCCGGCAAGGGGCTGACCTGGATGAACCGGAAGGGCGAGCCCCTGCTCTCATCGCCCGACGCCCCATGCGTGCCGAAGATCCGGGTGGACGGGGCGCCGGCGCCCGCCGAGAGCCTTCGGCAGGCCGCCTTCGAGGAGGGCCTGCTGCGCCTAACAACGTCCCTCGGTGGCGAGCTGCGTCTGGTGCGGGAGATCCTTCCCAGTGCCGAAGGTACGGCCATCCTCGAGCGGTGGCTCCTGCGCAACGAGGGCAAGACCGCGCGAAACGTCGCGGTGGAAGCACTCGCCACGGAGGCCCGACTGCCCTTCGATTACGTGGACAAGGGCCTCGCCCGATCGAACCAACCCGTTCCGGCGCCTCAGCGGCGCACCGGCACCTATGGCCTGGCCGTGACCACCGAAGGGCTCACGCCACGGGCCCTCACCCCAGGCGCCCAGGTCGAGCTCCTGGTCACGTATGGGGCCTGGGATCTCGCCCAGCCGCGCCCCGCCTTCCACATCGAGGCGGAAGTCACCACGCGCCGGAGGCTCTTCGCCGCTTGCCGCGACAATCTGCGCTTTGAGTGCCCCGATCCGGTGCTTTCGACCCTCTTCGATTTCTCCAAGTTCCGCGCCAGCGAGAGCATCATCGCCACCGCTCACGGCCCGATGCATGCCCCCGGCGGATGCAGCTACTACGCGGCGCTGTGGGCGAATGACTCCGTGGAGTACGTCGCGCCCTTCTATCCCTGGCTGGGCTACGGCTATGGGCTGGAGGCCAACCGCAACACTTTCGAGCACTTCGCCCGCTACCTGAATGCAGAGGGACGGCCTCTGCCGTCCTCCATCGTCGCGGAGGGCACGGACATCTGGGCCGGGGCCGGGGATCGCGGCGATCAGGCCATGCTCGCCTATGGCGTCGCCACCACCCTGCTCGCCACCGGCGACGCCGTAGAAGCCCGCCGCCACTGGCCGCTGATCACCTGGTGTCTGGACTACCTGGAGAAGAAGGTCACGGCGGATGGCGTCATCGCTTCGGATGCGGATGAACTTGAAGGCCGCTTCAGTCATGGAAAGACGAGCCTCAACACGAGTGTGCTGACCTTTGGCGCCCTCAAGGCCGCGGCGAATCTGGCCGCCGAGCTCGGCGAACCAGAACGGGCGGCATCCTACCGGACGCGCGCTCAAGCGCTTGAGACCGCCATCGAGCGGTTCTTCGGTGCGGACGTCCGGGGCTTCCAGACCTACCGCTACCACGAGGGGCTGGAGGAACTCCGGGCCTGGATCTGCATGCCCCTGACCATGGGGATCCTGACGCGCAAGGAAGGCACCCTCGCGGCGCTCTTTTCGCCGCGCCTCTGGACCGCCGACGGGCTGCTCACCGCCGAAGGATCCACCACGTTCTGGGATCGCTCCAGCCTCTACGCCCTTCGAGGCGTCTTCCAGGCGGGCGAGCCCGATCTCGCCCTGAAGCACTTGCAGGCCCTCTCTCGGCGCCGCCTCTTGGGGGAACACGTCCCCTATGTGGTGGAGGCCTACCCCGAGGGCAACGGTCGCCACCTCTCCGCGGAGAGCGCCCTCTACGCCCGGATCATCACCGAAGGGATCTTCGGCCTCGAACCCACGGGCTTCCGCCGCTTCACCATCCGCCCGAGCCTCCCGAGCACCTGGAACCACATGGCCCTGCGGGACATTCGAGCCTTCGCCTCCCGCTTCGATCTGGAGGTGCGCCGCCAGGGCGCCTCCCGCCTGCTCGTGACCGTGCGAAGCGGTGGCAGGACGCTCCGCAGGATCCGTCTCCGGACGGGAGAGGCCGGAGTCGTCACGCTTCCCTGAAGAGCGACCGCAGCCCCGCCTCCGGAATCTTGGGCAGGGTCAGGACGGCGGCATTCTCGATAGCGTGGGCGGCCCGCCCCATGCCGCAGAGGGCCGTGGTCACGCCCGGCACCGAGCGCGTGAACTGCAACGCCGCCTGGGCGGGCGTGCTTGCGCCAAAGGCCCGCACGAGTTCCGCAGGGATCCGCGGCAGCAGCTCCCCCTGCATCATCGAAGCAGAGGTCTGCACCCTCAGACCCGCCCGTCGCGCAGCTTCCAGCACGGGCATGCGTTCCCCCTGGAAGGCCTGGGTCGCCGTCAGCCAGGCCTCGGGCATGGAGAGGTTCAGGGGGAGCTGGATCCACCGGAAGTGGTGGTCCTTGCCCCCCACTTCCAGGGCCAACGCCAACAGTTCCTCGAGGCTCAGATGTTCCGGGGAGGTGGGCGGCACCCGAAACCCGTTCCAGGTGGCGCAGCCGTAGCTCTTGGTCTTGCCGGCGGCCACCAGCCCTTCACAGGCCTCGAAGGCCCGGCGGAAGACGTCGCGGAAGGCTTCCGGCCCCAGCGATGGACGCTGCTGCTCAGGATTGTGCAGGTGGAAGAGGTCCACATGGTCGAGCCCCAGCGCCGCCAGGGAGACCTCCAGCTGGTGCGCGAGGTAACGGGGCGTCAGAGCGTGACAGCCATCCACCACCTCCTCCGCCCGCAGGATGCCAGGCCCCTGAAGCACCCGCTCGAACCACGATCGGGGGGATTCGTCCGTGAATCCATCCCCCATGGGCAGGTAGCCCGCTTTGGTGCTGACGAAGAGTTCCGACCGGGACAGCGAGGGGAGCACCTGCCCCAGCGCCAGCTCCGAGCGGCCCCCGCGGTAGTTGGCCGCGGTGTCGAATGCGCGCCCACCGCCCGCCCAGAACGCCAGAGCCGCCTCGGCGTAGCCCGCATCCCCGGCCTCATCCGACGGGCCGAGATAGGTCCCCATTCCCAGGCTGCCTGGTTCCATGGCGCATGCCTCCCACCCATGGGATGCCGAGATGGAGGAGAGGTTCTGAAACCCCTCAGCGAGCCAGGGCAAATTTCGGCTGGAGCGTCGCATCCAGCCAGCCTTTGAAGGCCGACTCGGCGGGGTTCTGCCAGAGGTAGACATCGTTGTGCGCCGCCCCGGGCACGCTGCAGAACTGCTTCTGGAGCGATCCCGCGGCCTCGAAGACATGACGACCGCTGGCCAGGGGCACCACGGGATCCTTCTCGCCATGCATGACCAGCAAGGGCACCTTCACCGACTTCACTTCCTCCACCGGCGGCGTGTGCTGGAGCAGCGAGGGATGGGGCGAGAGCTGCAGGAAGGGCCTCAAGTACCAGGGCACGCGGCTGTTCAGGGCCGGGATGACCTCCTCGGGACTGGAGATGGGCGCCATGAGCGCGAGGCCGTCAATGCTGCGGTGGGAGGCCACGTGGATGGCCGCGACGGAGCCCATGGAATAGCCCATCACCAAGGTTGGCAGCCCCTTCCGCAAAGGCGCCGTGGCGTCGAAGATGCGCAGGGCATCCTCCCGCAGGTGGGCCAGGCTGGGCTGACCATCGCTGAAGCCGAAGCCGCGGTAGTCCACACACAGGATGTTCAGCCGGAAACGCTCCGCCCAAGGAAAGAGCCGCCAGTGAGCCCGGGTGACCTTCTCTCCTGACCCGTAGAAGAAGAGCAGCGTGGCGCGGGCCTCGGGGTGCTGGATGTGCCAGCCCCGCAGGGCGTCATCGCCGGCGTAGGGCACCTCCACCAGCTTGTAGGGGAGGTTCTTCTGATAGACGTCGAGGCCCGGCAGGGGCCGCGGCGCGAAGACATGGGTCTCCTCCACCCGCTTGAGGCAACCCGTGGACAGGCCGGCCAGGAGGAGCGCCGACGCGAGAAACCGTGCCCGTCCCATCAAGCCTGGACCCTCAATTCGGGCGGAATCAGGGCGTAGGGGATGGGATCCGGGGTGCCCGCCTGGTGAAAGCCCCGCAGTCGCAGCAGGCAGCTGTCACAGGTGCCACAGGCCTCGGCCTCGCCCTGATAGCAGCTCCAGGTCAGGTGCAGCGGCGCGCCAACCCGAAGGCCTTCCGCCACGATCTGCGCCTTGTTCAGATGGATCAGGGGCGCGTGGAGCGAGATGCGTGTCTCCGGTTTCGTCCCGAGGTTCGCCGTCTGCTCGAAGCTCTTGAGGAAGGCCTCGCGGCAATCCGGATAGCCGCTGCTGTCCTCTTCCACGAAGCCCACGAAGATGTGCTCGGCCCGCAGCACCTCGGCCCAGCTCACGCAGGTGGCCAGCAGGTGGGCGTTGCGGAAGGGCACATAGCTGACGGGCACGCCTTCGCGATGGAGGTCCCCCGAGGGCAGGGCAATGGAGGGGTCCGTCAGCGCGGAGCCCCCGATGGCGCGCAGGCCCGCAAAGTCCACCACCAGACGGCGATGGGCGGGAACGCCGAAGCTGTCGGCGATCTCCAGGAAGGCCCGACGCTCCCGCGCCTCCGTCAGCTGCCCATAGTCCGCGTGGAGGAGGGCGAGCTCGTGCCCCTGTTCGCGGGCCAGGGCCGCCGCCACACAGGAGTCCAGCCCCCCGGAGAGGGCCACCACGGCGAGACTCGGAATCGGATTCATGCGTACTCCCTGCCCTGGCGTTTCCGCTCGAGGGCCTTCGCGCCCTCCGCAGCCAGGTGGAGGACCAGGGGGGGATCTTCGCACAGCCGCCAGGTAAAACGGTCACCGCCAGGGTTCAGCGCATTCCATGGTACCGAAAGGGGTTTCAGCCGCTGCAGCCCGCCCTCGGTGGGCACATTCGCCGCCGGCCAGGGATGCACATGCAGCGCCGTCTCCCCCACGCTCAATGGGCCAGGAAAGGGCTGGTAGCTCCCCCCGCAACCACCCCAGCCGCCGACCTTGGAACCGTCCTCGAAGCCGGTGTAGCCCTCCCGGATCCAGATGGCGGTTTCGGGCAGGTTGGGCAGACGCTTGAGGTAGCCCTTCCATCGACGCCGCAGGCGGGCGGGACGGGAAAACAGGGTCTTCCAGAGGATGGGACCGAGCAGGAGCGTGGCCCCGGCGACGGAAAGGCCCGCGAAGATCAAACGCTGCGACATCACGATTCGATACCGTCCGCCCAAACTTCGAAGGCGTCCAGGGTCGCCTCCAAACCGAGGCGCGCGGCCTCTTCATCGTCCCCAGGTTGGATCCGGAAAGGCGTCCCGTAGCGGATGCGCGCCTTGCAGAAGGGATGCGGGATCACAAGGCGGTCCCAACTCCGCAGCTTCCAGAATCCGCTGAAGCCCATGGAGACCGGCACCAGCCAGGCACCCGTGCGTCGGCTCACACTGAGCACGCCGCCCTTGGCCTTCTGGGCGGGGCCGCGGGGGCCGTCCACGGTGATGGCCAAATCCCAGCCAGCCTTCACGATCTGGATCATGCGTACCAGGGCCTGGGCGCCCCGCTCCCCGGCGGTGCCCCGCACGGCGTGCACGCCGAACCAGTGCCACGTCGCGGCGCTGCGTTCGCCATCCTTGCTGTCGCTGGACAGGATGCAGAGGCCCTGGCGGACGCCATCCCCGAATCGGTCGGCAAAGGGGTAGCAGAGGTACATGGTGAAGAGGCGCCGGTGGTAGAAGCAGAAAATGACCCGCTCGCCCTTCTGGATCAGGTCGTCCACCGGGTCGCGGTCCACATAGCCGAGGCGGAAGGTGCCCGCGATGATCTTCACGAGCAGGGAGCTGAACCAGGGCACGAACCGGAACTGGAACCACTGGCTCAAGGGCCCCCCCAGAGGCCGTCCGCGCTCGATGATCTGCACCTCAGGCATGGGAGCCTTCCCGATGCCGGGCCACCTTGGTGCGGTCGAGGGCGTAGAGCTTGCCGCAGTAATCACAGCGGACTTCCACGGGCTGATCGTCCGGCAGCAGCTCGGCGATCTTCGCCTCTGGGAAGGCCGCCAAGGAATCCAGCAAGCTCGCCTCCGTGCAGCGGCAGAAGTAGCGCACTTCGGTGGCGGCGAGCACTTCGGTGCCCTCGCCCTGGTTGATCCAGCGGGCGAGGAACTCCGGATCCCGCTCCCAGAAGGGGACCACGTCCAGGCCATCGAGAGCCTCCAGCAGGCGCGCGAGGCGCTCCGGGGGGCAGTTCGGCAGCGGCTCCACCAGCAGACCGCCGGCCTCGCCTGTGGCGGGGTCGCACCAGAGGGTGCAGCTCGCCTGCACCTGCTCCGATTGCTGGAGGTAGGCCTCCACCTGCACCTGGACCGCCCCCTCCACCAGTTCGAGGTGGCCGATGTAGGGCTGACCGGCCGGATTCGAGCGCATCACCTGGAAGTGGCCGGGCGCTTCCACCCAGCCACCGTCGACGCGTTCGGAAAGATCGATGACGCCCCGGATGTCGCCGTCCGGCCACGCGTCCGCCACCACGGCCTTGGCGCGGCCACTGGGCTTGAGCAGCAGCTGAAGGCGCTCTGCGAAGAAGCCGCGGGCCTGGAGCAGCAGGGCGGCAGACAGCGTCTCCGTCAGACAGGCGCAGGCCGCGGCATCGAGATGGGGATGTCCCCGGCGCACACCGTCCCAGAGGGTCGAGGCGTTCAGGGCGCTGAAGCGGATGGTTCGATCCGAGGTCATGGCCCGAATGACCCGGGCCGTGGAAGTGCGTTCAGTCATCCTTCCAGTGTATCCCCGCCATCCCGGCGAAGGCAGGGTGGACCCTTTAAACTGGGGGCCCCGGCTCCGCAAGCCGCAGGCGCGCGGGAGGACCGGACTCGATGTCAGGTCCGATAGACTGGGGGCATGCTGACGCCGAGCCGCCGTGCCGCCGCCCTTGCCCTCCACGCCGTGTTCGGCGAGGCTCGTCGTGTGCCCGAAGGCTGGGACCGGGACCTCGGACCCGAGGATGCGGCCCTCGCCCGGGCCATGCTCGGCCTCGCGGTGCGCCGCTGGGGACGCCTCCAGGCCTGGTTCGAGTCCAAGCTACGGGATGCCCGGCGCGGCGCGCCGCTGGGTTCCCGCGTGGCTGCGGCCCTGGGTGCGGTTCAGCTCGCTTGGCTGCCGGGCATTTCCGATCACGCCGCCGTGCATGAGTGCGTGGAGCTGGCGGGCGATCGCGAACTGGGCTTCCCCCCCCACCGCGGCCTCCTGAACGCGGTGCTGCGCGCGGCTGCCAAGGACCGCAACGCACTGGCCGCAGAGCTGGCTGCCCTGCCCGCAGACCTGGACCTGCCGCCCTTCGCCCGCAAGGCCATGGAAGCCGCCCTCACCCCCCGCGGTCAGATGGAAGCCCTCCCGCGCCTGTGGGAGCGGCTCCAGACGGAGCCGAGTCCCACCTTCCACGCGCTTCAGGACGAGGACCTGCCAGAAGGGCTGGTGCCGGATCCGACCTGCCCCGGCGCCCTGGTGCTCGCCCCCGAGGCCTCCTTCCCCCGCCCCTGGCTGATGTCCGGCGCCGGAATGGTCCAGGACCGCTCCTCCCAGGCCCTCATGGCCTTCGCCTTTGAGGGCCAGCCCACGCGCATCCTGGATGCCTGCGCCGCCCCGGGCGGCAAGACCACGGCTCTCGCCCGGCGCTTCCCTGGTGCGCAGATCACTGCCCTTGAGCAGGACGCCCGGCGCTCCGAGCGCCTTCGGCAGAATCTCGCCTTCCGGAAGGTGGAGGCCCACATCATCACCTCCGAGGCCGCCCGCTGGATGGAGACCGCCGAGATCGCCTTCGACCTGATCCTGCTGGACGCGCCGTGCACCGGCTCCGGCACCCTCCAGAAGCATCCGGAAATGGCCTGGATCGGAGACGCCATCGACCGGGATCGGCTGGTGAATGTGCAGCGTCGGCTCCTGGAGGCCGCAGCGACTCGGCTCGCCCCAGGCGGATTGCTGATCTATGCCGTCTGCAGTTGGTTCGCCGAAGAGGGCTTGGCCCACCGGGACCCCCTGCTGAAAGCCCATCCCGATCTGACACCCATGGCCGCCTGGCCCGCGGCCTTCGGGCGCGGCGAGGCCGCCTCCAGCGTCTTCCTTCCGGATCCCCTGGCCTGGACCGGCGAGGGCTTCCAGGCCTTCGCCCTGCAGCGGAAAGCCTGATTCCAACGATTTTCACGGAGTCCCGATGAATACCTTCGTCAGCGTCGTCATCCCTGTCTTCAACGAGGAGGAGAACATCCCAGCCCTCTGGGAGCGCCTCTCCACCGTGTTGCGTGCGGCCTTTCCCACTCAGGAGAAGGACTGGGAAGTGGTCTTCACGGATGATGGCAGCCGAGACCGCAGCCTGGAGATGCTCAAGCGGATCGCCGAAAACGAGCCCCGGGTCTCCGTGGTCGAGTTCAATCGCAACTATGGCCAGCACAGCGCCATCTTCGGGGCCTTCGCGGTGGTGGCGGGCGAGGTGATCGTCACCCTGGATGCCGATCTCCAGAACCCGCCCGAGGAAATTCCGAAACTGGTGGCCAAGATCGAAGAAGGGTTCGACGTCGTGGGCGGCTGGCGCCAGGGCCGCATGGACAACGACAGCCTCTTCCGCACCCTACCCAGCAAGATCGTGAACGCCGTGACCCGCAAGACCACCGGGGTGCGGCTCAACGACTACGGCTGCATGCTGCGGGCCTACCGGCGCGAGATCGTGGACGCCATGCTGCAGTGCCGCGAGCGCTCCAGCTTCATTCCCGCCCTGGCCAACAGCTTCGCCAAGCGCATCACCGAAGTGCCCGTGGCCCACGCCGAGCGCGCCGCCGGCACCAGCAAGTACGGCCTCTGGAAGCTCATCAACCTCCAGTTCGACCTGCTTACCAGCTTCAGCCTCCTGCCGCTCCAGATGCTGAGCGTCCTGGGCGTCGTCATCGCCGG